>JALEUV010000102.1 GCA_022780515.1 Anaerococcus sp.
GTTTTGTCTTGGAGCCTAGGACATCTAAAAGTGATCAAGACCAGCTTGAAAGAACAAAAAAGAAAGCTGAAGTTTTCACTCCTTCATGGATTGTAAATCAGATGAACAATTTATGTGATGAAGAGTGGTTTGGCAGAAAAACAGTTTACTGAATTAAATTCTATTATACAAAAAATGAATACATTTAATTATAAATCTTTGTCCACAATAATGCGAAGACAGAATACTTATAAATTTTCAGAAAAGTTACACGAAGATTATGAATATATAGAAGGTAGATTGAGTAAAGGACATAAATATGATTTAACAACAAGTATTTTTGATAAATTACCCGAGATATTTTTAGATGATGTTGACAATAAAGAAGATTATATGCAAATAATTGGAAGAAGTAATGGTAAAAGAGTCTATAAATGGATTAGGAGAGCTTATATTAGACCCAACGATACCCTCCTCAAGTATAAGGTTGTTCTCCCTAAATCTAATGGATCAGGGGCTATAGGAGAGGTTCTAAGCACACACCTAATCGGGTATACTCAAACTTTTATTAGCCTTGGGTCTTTTGATAATTATTTAGAGGTAAACAATTGCCTGAAATATATAAAATCTAAATTTGCAAGAACTATGTTGGGAATTTTAAAAATAACTCAGGATAATCCACCTGCAAAATGGAAATATGTTCCACTCCAAGACTTTACAGAATCTTCTGATATAGATTGGTCTAAGTCAATTTCAGAAATAGATAGGCAGTTATATAAAAAATATGGCTTAAATGAAGAAGAGATTAATTTTATTGAAGAGAAAGTACAGGAGATGGAATAATGATAAAGATTAATATAAACACAGCCAAAGAAGTTCTCCCACAATGTTATGCCTATACCACTCCCGGAGTTAGCTACCATGAAGGTTGGACTAAAATAGGCTATACAGAAAGGGATGTAGCTACAAGAATAAAAGAGCAAACCCACACCGTAGGTATTAAGCCTAAAATTCATTGGAACAAAAATGCAACTTATGAGGGTTCTAATGAAACTTTTACAGACAAAGACTTCCATAGCTATTTGTCTAAATTAGGGGTAGAGAGATATGAGCATACTGAATGGTTTAAAATAGATCCAGATTCAGCGAAGTTAGACTTCAATGATTTTAGGGAAAATAGAGGGATTATAGAGGGTAATCAAGATCCTATTTTCTTTGATTTGGGTTATATTGATGATGTAAGTAAATATTTTAAAAATATTAAAGTTCTTAAGTTATATAGTGATTGGAGGCTATATGTATAAAAATTTTAAAAAAATGTTGAAATTAGCAGATATAAACTCTAAAACTTTTTTATTTTTTATTTTTATATCTGTACTATCATCAATATTCAATATTGGATTTTCTCTTAATATTAAACCATTGTTAGATAGATCATTGCAAAATCATCAAATTATGAGTGATAGTTTAATTAAATTTATTATTTTTGCATTTTTCATGACTCTATTAAAACATATTAGACTTATTATTTTTGATATTTTTTCTGTTAGTGTAGAAGAAAAACTGACTGAAAAGATTGTATTGAAAATTAGAGAAAGAAATATTGATTATTTTGAGAATACAAAAGAAGGTGCCTTATCTCACCTTATTAATAATAGAATAGAGGAGTTTTCGGAGTTTTTAGGAAATAATGTTTCAAATATATTTTATTTACCTATATATTTTCTATTTGTTTTTGTGACATTAATAATTATAGACTATAGGGTTAGTATCATTATTATACCAACTATATTTTTGGGTGTTTATCTAGATTTAAAAAATTCTGATAGATTATTAGAAACTTCCAATATATACTATGAAAGTGAAAGAAATCTCTCGGCATTTCAAAAAGAGATGATAGAGAATGCTTTAGAGATAAAAATAGAAAATATGGATAATTATATAATTAGTCAGCATTCTAATAAAGTTGATTATTTTATTTCAAAAGGAAATAAGCTAAATGAAATGTCTCAAAGAGCCTATGTCCCAGCTCTGATAAATGAATATTTGCCTAGCATTGTTCTTGTATTTCTCATCATATTTAAGTTTGCAAACAATGAACCAATAACATATGGGAAATTTTTGACTATTTTATCTCTAACTAGCAATGTTTCTTTGCCGTTTGCGAATTATTTACGTTCTTTAGCAAAACTAAAGAAAATTAATCCTTTAATGGATGAACTTCTAGAGATAATAAATTTAGAAGAAGAAAGTTGCATAATCCACACTGATAGTGACTACATAATCGATATAGAAAATTTATCGTTTTCTTATAATGGTAATCCTATACTAAGGGATGTTGATTTGAAGGTAAAAGATGGAGAAAAAATAGGAATAATTGGTAAATCTGGATCGGGAAAATCAACACTATTAAAACTTATTGTTGGCATATATAAACCAGATATCGGCAAGATAAGTGTGTTAAATACGCTTACTAATGAAAACATAGAAGAGATTTTGCGAAGTATTTCCTATGTTGATAATAAAAATTATATGCTAGATGGGAGTATTAGATATAATATTTTATTAAAAGATATCGAAAATATTCCAGAAAGAGAAATTTCTTTAAAAATGATATCTGAAAAAATATATATGGATGATATATTAAATTTAAAAAATGAAGACAGTATTAATTTTAATATTAGTAATCTATCAGGAGGTCAGAAATCAAAAATTTCAATTGCTAGAGCTTTATTAAAGGAAGAATCAAAGATTTTGATACTAGATGAGCCTAGTGCATCTATGGATGTAAAATCTGAAAAAGGTTTACAAAAATTATTGGAAGAGTCTGATAAAACTATAATCCTCACTACGCATAGGAAAAGTTTATTAGAAATTTGTGATAGAATATATAATTTGAAAAATGGAAACTTAATAGAGGTAAACTATGTATAGAATTTTTAAAAAATCATATCTTATAAGTGGTTATATTGGATTTATTATGAATTCTTTTCAAAGCGTTCTTTCTCAATTTTTATTTGGTTATTTATATTTTTTAATATTTGAAAAATATTCAAGCGGAGAGTTATCTACTGCTCTAATAATATTTTTTACAATATTAATTGCTATTTACTTTATTTTGGCAATTCCACTCTGGGGATTTTTGATGGAATATTCCCAAAATATATATAAAGGAAATTTAAAAAAGAGATTTTTTAAAAACATTTTTAAAAATAGAAACCAGAATTTTGATGATCCAACTAACATATTGACGCTTTTACAAAGGGATATAAATAATGTACAAAAATTAGCGGGATGGGATTTAGTAGTTTTATTTCAATCTATATTATCTGGTTTAATTTCTGCAATTGTAATTTCTAAAATTTCTATAAAGTTAGTATTAATTATTATAGTAGTGGGGTTGTTACCAATTATTGTAAATATATTTGTATCAAAATATTTTAAAAAGTGTAGTATTATTTTAAGAAAATTGTATCAAGAAAAATTAAAAGCCTCTTTAAATTATATTAATAACCTAATAATGATAAGAATATATGGGTTAGATGAAGAAACAGCTAGTAAAATTAATGAAAATGGTAAGTTAATAAAAATTGAAAAGAGTAAACAAGTTATAATTAAAAATATTTCCATGTTTTTTGATTCACTAATCTATGAATCATTTTATAAAGTAATATTAATTTATTTTGGTGTGAACATGATTATAAAAAATGAAATAAATTTTGGTTTACTTATTTTAGCTTATTCAATGTTAGAAGGGATATCATTTTTCCTTTCCTATGTTGGCTATTATATTAAAAATATACAAAACATTATGGTTTCAGTAGATAATTTAAAAGGTTATTTTGATGAGATAGAATATAATGTTCTAAATCTAGAAAGTGAGAATATTGATAGCATAGTCATTGACAATATAGATTTTTCATATGATGATTCAGAAAATGTGTTTGATAATTTTTCTATAACGCTAAATCTACCCAATAATTTTTTAATTGAAGGCCCAAATGGTTCTGGAAAGAGCACATTACTTAAGTTGATTGCTGGTATATTTGTTCCAGATGAAGGTAGCATTAAATTTATGGATAATAGTAAAAATCCAACATATAAAAATATATCATATGTTGGTCAAGAACCCTTTGTAATCAATGATTCATTATTAAACAACTTAACATTAGGTGACGAAAAAATTAGTATTTTACAAATAGAAAAGGCGCTCGAAACAGTTGGATTAGAAAAATGGTATAAAACATTGCAAAAAGGGTTGGATACCCAACTTGATGAAAAAGGTAAAAATATATCAAAGGGTGAAGAAACTAGACTTTGTATTGCTAGAGCACTGCTTAAAGATAAAACTATAATTTTGTTAGATGAACCTGATGCAAATATAGATGCTCTAACTATGCAAAAAATGATGAAATCTATTGAGAATAATTACAAAGTTAGCATTATTATGGTAAGTCATTTGAGGGGTATCCATAACTTATTAGATAATTTTCAACTGATTAGTTTAGTTTAATTGTAATAACAACTAATTACAAATTATATTGTGAAATTTAAGGTAAACTAAGTTTGTGTGTATAGATTGTCATTGCAAATATTTCATAGTTATAGTTTTAAAATTATCCTAGAATTAAATAATTATTCATATAACCTAAAGGTAGTCAAGTCCTTAATATTGTGTAAATTAGTCTAGTACAATATTAAGGACTTGACTCAAAATTCCTTACTGAAGACATTCCGACTTCATTAGGAGTTTCTGAAGAAGAATTAAAAAAACTATCTCCTTTTTTAATATATTTTGATTTTTATCAATTTTTACTTGGCCTAATTTGCTTATATCTGTAATGGGGTTGGTTAATATATTTGAAAACTCAATAAATTTACCATCTCCAATACCAAAAGATCTTTAGTTTTTCCAGAAAAATCACTGTATGTTTCTCCCATATTAGCTAATATTATTTCTTCCCACTCCCCATCAAAGCACTTAAATCTTATATCTGGTATTTTTTTCTCTGTGATTGCCTACCTTTTTATTCTCTTATATAAAGTGAATAAGATTTTTCTATTTATTTCAAAATTTTTGATTAATGGTTATTAATAAGGAGGATTTTCTATGGATAGTATTTTATATATTTTCTAGTCTAAAATCCACTACTAGTGTATCTCTTCAAGCACTTCATCCAGATAAATATACTTAAGGCGAAGAAGATTAACGAATAGAAGACAGTGAATAACAAACTGCCTATATTGAATACAGTGTATCCTCTAAGGTATATCAAACTCGGATAGTATGATGCGAATCCTATGGGAAGAATTACCGTAAAGATAAATCTAAAGAAGTCGTTATATATACTCAAGGGGTATTTGGCAAATTCATTTATCTGAATGGTAAAATTCGTTATATCGGAATTATTAATTGTGAAAAATGATATTGTCGATAGGAGTATTGATATACCTGCATATATAAAGGAAGTAATTATCCGTAGGAAGGGCAAGAGCAAGAGTAGGGGTGTGAATAATTCCAGTCTTACTATTGCAATAAGGCTTATTACTATACCCAAGATAAGTTGACTCCGTCCGTCATCATCAAAGCCATCTATTAAAATTAAGAATAAGGGATTGCAGGGTTTAGTTAGGAATCTGTCGAATTCTCCAGTTTTTATATAATAGGGAATTGTTAAGGTATTTATAAAGAATGAGTGCCATATACCGAATGATGCTGTGCTGAATCCGTAGAGAAAAAGCATTTCATTAAAGGTCCGTCCCTTTATATCGCTAACCAAACTAAATAATATCAAAAGGATTGAAAAATTAATTAATGTTTTTACCAGCATGGCAATAATTCCTATTATAAAGTCAAAATTGTAAGCCATTAAAGATTTAATATTCAATTTAAACATAGACTTATAGAGCCTTATATATTTATTCAATTTCATATCAACCTCCTTGAACTGTAAGTTTCCTCAGTAATTTATTGAATAGAAACCTGTATATAGTATATAAGATTATAATATTTACCACAAGTAAAATTACCGATTTTAAAAAATAAGTTCCTTCACCCAACAAGGTTATTATAGGTATATTATAAAAATATTTGAAGGGAAGAAGATTTGATATTTTATATAAAAAATCGGGATATACTTGTATTGGTATAACTCTACCTGATAATAGTAAAAGTAGAGCATATTTTAAGTTTTGTATACCCCAAGTACTGATAGTATAGAAACTTAAAATTCCGAAGAATATTTCAAATATAAAATAGTAAATATAGGTTAGACCTGTTATTATAATAAATTGAACCAAGTTTGGCAAAGTTATATCAATGCCAACAAATATTCCCAATAGGTAAAAGGGTATGTTTAAAATTACAAGTCTGAACAGACTTTTGCCTAAGCTTTGGTAGAATAATTGTTCTATAAAAGAAAAAGGTCTCAATAGAGTAAATATTATATCACCCTTTTTTACGGAAATTCCTATCTCTTGACTTACTTGGGTAGGGTAAATATCTTCAATAATTGTTGAAATGATAATATAAGTAAACATTTGTTCAAAGCCTAATAAGCCGATATTGTTGCCAGCATATATAGCCTTCCATATGAAATATTGAATTGTTATAAATAACAGATCGCTTATTATTTTTACTATGTTGGCTTCTTTATATACTTGATTAGTCAAAAATCCAATTTTGATAAGTCTTTTTCTAATTCTATTTTTGCCATTGATAATTTTAGAATTCGTCATTTTTCTCTCCAAGGAAGTACTTTAAAGAATCTTTAAAACTAATATTGGCAAACTTAATGGAATCTATGGACGAAGCCAAATCATCGTATATATTTTTTACTAACTCCGATCTATCTTTTATATTCGATATGTCAATAATTGCTTTATTATTGTCGAAAGATAAGTCAAGATCCTTAGCTAAAAGTTTGCTTTTTATATTCTCGTCAATTTTTTTGAAGTAAACTTCAAGTTTTTCTATATTATATATTTGTGAGATGTATTCTTTACTACTGTCGTTTATAACTTTTCCATGATGTAAAATAATAACCCTGTCACAAATCCTTTCTATGTCTTCAAAATCATGAGTTGTAAGAATAATAGTTGTTTTCTCCTTAATAGTATTCAAAAAATCTAGGATTGAATCTTTTGTCAATATATCTAAGCCTATGGTCGGCTCATCAAGGAATACAATTTGTGGATTGTACAAAAAGGCACTTATTAGCTCCGCTTTCATCCTTTGACCAAGGCTAAGGGTTCTAACAGGATTGTTAATAAAATCTTTGACATCCAATATGTCGGTTAAATAATCAAGCCTTGATTTAAAATCTTCATCACTTATATCATACATATCTTTTATTATATAATAAGATTCCATAGGAGATACATCCCGTCTTAGATTGGATCTTTGACCGAAAACAGTAGAAATTTTTTTGTTATTGATTTCTCTTTTTTCAAAAGGATCATTGCCGAAGACTCTTACAGATCCTGAACTAGGGGCTAAGATACCTGTCATCATCTTGATTAGGGTACTTTTACCTGCTCCATTTAATCCGATAAGACCAACGGTTTCACCACTATTTATTTTAAAGGATACGGAGTCAACAGATGTAACAATCTGTTTTTGGGATTTAAATTTAAAATAATCGATGAATGACTTGTTTTTATTAACTTTAAATTGCTTAGTGAGATTATTTGTTTCAATTAAGGCCATTATATTTTAAATTCCTTTCTTATAATTGTAGTTTTGCTACCTTATATTTGATTTTAATTGAGTAAATAATTAATATTCCATTCATATAATTCCATATCAACGAGTACACTTATTATATATCATATAATTAATTATATGTCAATATATATTTTGATATTATTTATTTAAAGTAGCAATTTTAAAAAATCTCCAAAGTTCAATTGGAGTATAATATTAGATAAAGGAAGGTATTATGAAGATTATTATTTCACCTGCAAAAAGGTTTAAACATTTTGATAATATAGAGACTAAGGCTTTGATTTATCCTGATAAGACCAAGGCCTTGGTTGATGAGATTGCTAAGCTTAGTATGAATGAGATTGGGAATTTGAATAAGACTAATGATGAGTTAACTGAGAAGTCTTATTTTGATTTTAAGGATTTTGATTTTGATGAGCTTAATAATCCGGCTCTTTTTTCTTATGATGGTTTGGTTTTTAAGCAATTTAATATGGAAGACTTTAATGATATGGAGTATCTCAATGACCATGTTTATATAATTTCTGCCCTATATGGGATTTTGAAGCCCTTTACAGGCATTCGTGATTATAGGCTTTATTTTAATAATGACCGCTACGACCTCTATAAGTTCTGGGGATCTGATATTTATGATGAGCTTTTTAAGGATAATGATTTGGTTATCAATCTTGCATCCAAGGAGTATTCTAAGACTATAAGACCTTATTTAAAGGATTGGGATAGCTTTGTTACTATTGATTTTAAGGACGAACGAAATGGCAAGCTAAGATCAATTGTTTCCTACGCCAAACAAATGAGGGGTAGGATGCTAAAGAAGCTTATACAAGATAGAATTGATAAGGTAGATGATATTAAGGCTATTGAAATGGATGGTTATAGGTATGATAATCTCCTAAGTAAGAAGGATAATTTGGTTTTTGTAAGGAGAGAAAGTTGAGATTGTTGCACCTATCAGACCTTCATATTGGAAAAAGCTTGGGGGCCTATGACTTATTAGAAGACCAAAGGCATGCCCTCGAGCAAATCTTATCTATCATAGAGTCAAGGGATGTCGACCTTGTAATGATAGCTGGGGATATTTTTGATACGTCTATTCCTAGCTCTGAGGCCCTAGATCTTTATTCTTATTTTGTAGAAAGAATTGTATTTGACCTCAATAAGAATGTGTTAGCTATTCCTGGAAACCACGATTCTAGTAAGAGGCTTGATATTAACAGGAAATTCTATAGGTCCAATAATTATTACTTGGTGGGCGACCTTGATGTGAAGCCAATAAGCTTTAGTGATGACTTAGGTCCTATTAATTTTTACCTTATTCCCTTTGTGTCTATTAATAGGGCGAGGGCAGAAATTGACGATTCTATTGAGGATTTTTCTGATGTTTATAGGAAGCTTTTGGAAAATGTTGATTATAAGGGTCGTAATGTCCTTATTACCCATTGCTATGCGACAGACCTTGGTGGAAAACTTGGAAAAGAGACCTACAATGAAGATCAAAAACCTCTAAGTGTCGGTGGCTCTGACTTTATGGATGTAGACTTGTTTAGGAATTTTGACTATGTTGCCCTTGGTCACTTGCATAGGGCCCATTTTGTCAAGGAAGAAAAGATTAGGTATGCTGGTACCTTTATGAAGTATTCTTTTGATGAAATTAAGACAAGAAAGTCTGTTACCCTGGTTGATCTAGGGGATAGCCTTGAGGTAGAAAAGATTGAGATAAGTCCCCTCCGTGATCTAGAGATTAGGGAAGGGTTTTTTGAAGAAATTCTAAGGGGAGAGCCTTCAGATGCCTATATCAAATTTCTGATAAAGGATGACTTTACTATAGAAAATGCTATGGCTAAGTTAAGGACTAAGTTTCCCCATGCAGTATCGCTTAGCTATGTAAACAAGGGGGCCTTGAGTAAGAATTTTCACGAGATAGATATTGACCTTGAGAATAAGGACTTAATTGACTTGTTTAAGGACTTTTATTCTTATAAGATGGATGAGGATTTATCCAAGGGGGACCTAGAAATATTGAGGAGGATAGCTGATGAGACCTTCTAAGCTAACCATGCGTGGCTTCATTACCTACAAGGATGAAGTTAGTATAGATTTTGAAAAGCTTTATAAGAAGAAAATATTTTTGATTTCTGGAGATACTGGTTCAGGCAAGACTACCATCTTCGATGCCATAAACTATGCCCTATATGGGGTATCATCCAGGGGTATCGATAATTTGAGGAGTGATTTCCTTACAGAAGATGATCCCTACACCTATGTGAATCTGGACTTTGTAGTTGGAGATAGGTCCTATAGGATAGAGAGAATTCCAAGGCAAAGGGCAAGAAAGACTAAGAAAGCTCAAAATATCAGTAATAGCGTTGCCCTTTTTGATACGACCAAGGAAAAGAAACTATTATCTGAGAAGAGCAAGGATACAGATAACCAAATCAAAAAAATAATAGGCCTTGACCAAAGGCAATTTTCTAAGGTTATGCTCTTAGCTCAAGGGGAATTTCAAGAATTTCTCAAGGCATCCTCCAAGGACAAAGCGAGCCTGTTGGGAGATATCTTCAAAACCTATGAATATAAGGATTTCGAAGATAGGATAAAGGATTACGCCAAGGAAGCTATAGCCAAGGCAGAATTTATTGATACTAAGCTAGAAGACCTATTGATCAATAACGAAGATTTGAAAACTTTGATCGATAAGGACCTTATCATAACCCATGACTTTGAAGAGATTTTGGCAAGGTTAAAGGGGAAATATAGGGAACTTAGTGAAAGTCACATGGCTGGTAAGAAAGGATTAGATGAAAAAGAAAAAAGCTTGGTAGACCTCTATGAGAAATTAAATAAGGGCAAGAGCTTCAATGAATCTATAAAAATCCTAGAGGAAATAGAAAAAGATCTTGCAAGGGAGAAGCAAAAAGAATCTTCCTACAAGGACCTTAAAACCGAACTTGACCTAGCCCAAAAGGCGTCAAATATCGAGATTTACGAAAATAGGCTAAGGTCAAATACCAAGGACCTAGAAGAAGAGAAGTCCTTCTTAGAAAAATTAAAGGAAGATATTAAAATCAAGGACCTTGCCTTTAGGGAAATAAAAGAGGCCTTCGATAATAAGAAAGACCTAGAAAAAAGCCTAGAAGCAACTAAGGATAAGGGCAAGGACTTACGAAAACAAATCATAGATTTTAATAACTTTAAACAAAGCGAGAAGGCCTACAAGGATCTTGAAGGTCTAAGGGAAGACTATAATAAGGTCCTAAAGGAAGAAAATGACCTTACAAAAGCCAAAGAAGAACTTAGCAGAGAAAGATCCCTAGTAGATGAGCTAATCTTCTCCCTAAGGGATAAGGAAAGTATCCTAAGAGAAAATCTTGATAGGTCAAACAATGACTTAAAAGATCTAAAAGACCTTTACCAAAGGGCGAGAGATTTAAATAAACTAGAAGCAGATATCAAAGCCCTTAGTGATAGTAAAAAGGCCCTTGCGAAAAAGGAAAAGTTAGCCCTAAAAAACCTTGATCAAATTCAACTAAATACCTACATAGATAGGCTAAATGAAAGTGGAATTTGTCCTGTATGTGGAACTTCTCATGAAGATAAATTTCCAAAATACCAAATCGAAAATTATGATATAGATGATATTAGAAAAAATATGGCAGATCTCACTTCTAGAATTGAATACAAAAATGACAAGGCAGGAGAGATTAGCCAAAGCCTAAAAGAAGCACTTAGCCTAGAGCTTTTGGAGGAAAAAATTAAGACAACCTCATCTGATATAGAAAATTATCAGGAAAAAATAAGACTCTTAGCTAAAAAAATCAAAGAGAAGAAAAGTGCAAGAATCAGCTTGGTAGAAGATATTGACAAACTTTCCGAAAAAATCGAAGTTAAAAAGCAAGCAATCAATGCCCTTGACCAAAAGCTTAGTAAGTCGAAGGAAATAGAAGCCAATTACCTTGCTCAAAAGGATATCTTCCTAGACTTTGATGAGGAGAAAAAAAATTCTGAGATAAAAAAACTAAGAGATATCTATAAAAAAGATAAGGAAAAGCTTGATAATATCAACGATTCCTACACCAAGGGCCTAGTCGAGATAAATAATATAAGGCAAAATATAGCCAATAGCCAAAGGCAAATAGAAAACCTAGAAGAAAAAGATAGGGCCTACAAGGAAGAATTCGAGGAGAAGTTGGCCCAAGTCTTCGAAAACTATGGGCTATATAAGTCTTCCAAGGAAAATATGGCATGGCTTAGCCCTAGAAAAGATGAAATAGAAGGATACTTTAAAAATTTAGAAAGACTCCTTACAAGGTTAGATACCTACAAGGACTTTAGGGGAAAAAGCCCAGTCGACCTTAAAAAGATTGAAGAGATGATAGAAAATACCCAATGGGAAAAAGAAAAGATATCTGCAGATATCAATGAAATCTACTTAGGTCTTAATCTTTATGAAAAAATCATCTCATCTGTAGAAGACCTAGAAGAAAGCTTTGCTGCCAATACCAGGGAGGCAGACAATCTAGCTAGACTTTCTAAGGTGGCAGATGGTTCTTATGGGAAGGTAGCTGGAAGGGAAAAGATAGACTTCGAGTCCTTTGTCTTGACCTATTACTTTGATAAGGTCCTAAGCTATGGCAATGCTAGGCTTCTTACAATGACTGACAATCAATTTACTATGGTTAGGTCTAGCAACAATTCTGACCAGAGGTCTAAGTCAGGTCTTGATATCGAGATCCTAGATGCCAATACTGGAAAGCTCAGGCCAGTCGAGACCCTATCAGGAGGGGAAACTTTCCTGGCATCTCTAAGTCTTGCCCTAGGCTTATCTGATGAGATAAGTGCCTCAAATGGGGGAATAAAGATGGGAACCCTCTTTATAGATGAGGGTTTTGGAACTCTTTCCAAGGATTATTTGGTAAATGTAATCAAGGCCATCGAAAAATTATCCAATGAAAACAAGCTCGTGGGTCTTATATCCCATGTCGATGACCTAAAAGATGCCATAGATGCCAAGGTACTTGTTAGTTACGATCCTTCCTATGGAAGTAAAGTAGAGGTTTTAGCATGATAAATACAATTATTTCAAAAAATCCAGACCAAATATCAAATTATATCTACAAGGAAATAGAAAGGGATCTAAAGGCCCATAAAAAGGCAATTTTGCTAGTGCCAGAGCAATATACTCTCGAAAGTGATATTAATTTTATAGAAAATATCGGATTTGATGCAGTGATGGATGCCAAGGTTTTATCCTTTTCTTCTCTAAAGTCTATGATTTTTAGAAAGATAGGTCTAGAAGAGAAAGACTTTTTATCTAAGCAAGGAAAGATTATGGTAATTACGAGCATTTTGCAAGACTTAAATGATGACCTTGCCCTCTTTAAGAACAAGGCTTCCAATATTGATTTTGTCAATTCTATAAGCGATTTGATAGGAAGCTTTAAGGAGAACAATTTTGACCAAGAATTTTTTGCTAGGGTAGAAGAAAGCGAAGACGAGCTAACCAAAATTAAGTTTAGGGAGCTTAAGCTAATATTAGATGCCTATGAACAGACTCTAGGCGATAAGTTTGTCGATAATGAAGATAGCATGGCCTTCCTTAGTGAAAATATAAAGGCTTGCGACTTCCTAAAGGATGTTAATTTTTACTTTGATAAGTTCGATTCCCTATCAGACCTAAAGGCAGATTTTGTAGGGGCCTTACTTGATAATAATAATAAAATTACCTTTGGTATAACTCTTGATTATGCTTTGATAAAAAATCCTCTCCTATCCGACAAGGAATACTTTGATTCATCAATAAGGCTTTATAATAAGCTTAGATCCCTGGATACTTGTAAGGACATATTTTTGGAAGATAAGGAAGTAGAAAGCGATCTAGGCTACCTTGCCCATAACTTCGAATCCTATAATCCTCAAAAATATAGGGGAAAGATTGAGAATATAAGGTTTATCGAAGCTCCATCTACCGTAGATGAGGTAGAGAGTCTTGCCATAATTATAAATGTCCTCATCAAAAAATACGGACTTCGCTACAAGGATATAGGGGTCTATATAAGTGATGAGGAAGAATTCCAAAATGAACTTTCTAAAATCTTTAATAGGTATGACTTTCCCTATTTTATGGATAGGGAGAGGAAGCTTTCCGATAACCACATCATAAAGACCTTTGCAGCCATCCTAAGACTTGCCCTCTATAAGTTTAATGAAGATGACCTAAGCTTTGTTCTAAGATCAAATATATTTACTTTTGGGGAAAATTTTGAGGCGAGGGCAATCAATTTTGATAATTTTATCAGAAATCGCAAGATTAAGGGAGAGATGGTCTTTGATGATAAGTATTTTGAAATGGATGAGGACTTTTATCGAAATATCTACAAGGATGATCCAAGGGGTCAGATAAAATTTGAAGAGAAGGTTAAAGAATACGAGGATATAAGGGCCATAAGGGCAAGGCTTTTGGACTTATTAGCTCCAATCCTTGGTATAGGAGAGGCTCCTGCAAGGGAGATTGTAGGGAAAATATATGAAGTTATAGACAATGAGGCCATCAAGTCTGGCATCTCGTCCTACCAAAATATCTTGCAAGAGATAGGGGACTTGGATGACTTTAAGGAAAATCACCAGGTTTGGGATAAGTTTGTCGGAATCCTTGAAGAAATCAATAAGATTATGGGTGATCGCAAGACTAGTCTATCTAGGATATATGACTTAATTGAATCTACCTTAAAGGATATTTCTATAGGAATAATCCCACCAAGCAAGGACCACATCCTTGTAACAAGCCTCGCTAGGTCAAGGATTGCCAAGAGAAAGGTCAACTTTGTCCTAGGCCTAAATGATGTATTTTTCCCTAAGGGATCTAGGAATAACCTCATAATAGGAGAAGATAACCTTGATTGCCTAAGAAAGATGGGACTTGATCTCAAAGTTTTTGATGAGGATCTAGAAGAGCGTGAAAAGCTAAGCCTTTATAGACTTATAACTATGTCAGAGAGGCTCTTCTTGTCTTTTAGCCTAGCCAACAAGGAGGGTGAAAAGATTAATAAGTCCATGGTCTTAACAGCCATTATGAAAATTTTTGGAGATGATAAGGCAAGGGTCGCAGACTATGCTATGATATATCCTAATAAGCTAAAGTATTCTAGCATAAAGTATAGTTTTAGCAAGGTTCAAGAATATGCCCTAAATATTATCAGGGATATAGGTAAAAAAATAGAAGTAAGTCCAAAGGAAAAAGACCTTGCCAAGGCCTTCCTATCCTACTTGGAAGCAAAGGAGAGGGTAGGACTTATCAAAAAAGCCTTGGTCTATACCAATGATAAGAAAAACTTGTCCGTGGATAATAGAAATAGCCTCTATAACAAAAACCACTTCAATATTTCTGAGATTGAAACTTATTCAAGGTGTCCATACAGGTATTTTATATCCTACGGGATAAGGCCAAATATAGAAGAGCCCTATGATATAGAAAGCCTTGAAGTAGGTAACATAGTCCATAAGCTAATGGAAGATATAAGTAGCCAAATCAGTAAGAGAGAGATAAAAGATCTTAGCAAGGAAGAATTTGAAGAGCTCCTCCTAGAAGAATTTAAAAAGGCAACTTCGGAGAACCTGGATAAGACCCGTATATCTTCCCCTAGGAATAAATTTGTCCTAGAAAATGTCTACGATTCGACCAAGAATAATGCTCAGAAATTGATGGATCAAATGAAAAATAGCGATTTTAAGATATATGCAGTAGAAGAAGACTTTGGCTATGATGAATCTTCTAGGCTTGATAAGGTCTTTGTTGATGATATCAACTACCTTAGGGGGAGGATCGATAGGATAGACAAGGATAAGAATTTTGTAAGGGTAATAGACTATAAGACTGGCAATAAGGAATTTAAAATAGTAAATCTTCTAAATGGCATAGACCTTCAACTATTGATATATATGATGGCAATAGGAGATATGAAGGAAGAAATGATTCCTATAGGGGCCTTCTATATGCCCCTTGCCGATGAGTTAGTAAGCCTAAAAGAAGCCTATAACCAAGAATCCATAGAGGATAATAAGGCAAATAAGTTTAAGATGTCGGGCATCATAGTTGATATAGATGGGGCAAGTAAGCTTTTGGATAAGAATGCTGATGATTTAGAAAATTCCACTATAATAGATGGGAAAAAAAGTGCAGAGCTTACAGAAAGAGAAGTAAGGCTCCTAGAAAATTTTGCCAAGAAGACTATATCAAACTTTATCAGAGAAATCAAAGATGGCTCTATCCAAATAGTTCCCCTAGCCTATGATCAAAATTCCAATGAATGCCAATATTGTAGCTATAGGGGGATATGTAAGATCGACTACACCATAGACCAACTAAGGTATAGGATCTTTGATAAGGATAAGAGCATAGATGGCCTAGAGGGGGATGATAATGATGGAATTTACTAAAGACCAAGAACTTGCTATAGATACAAGGGGTAAAAATATAGTAGTTTCTGCAGCAGCAGGATCTGGTAAGACTTCTGTCCTAGTAGAGAGGATTTTGAGATTAGTAATAGATGACAAAGAAGATATAAGGTCATTTATAATAGTTACCTTCACCAACAAGGCTGCAATCGAGATGAAAGATAGGATAAGGTCAGGACTAGAAAAAAAGCTAAGGGAAAGTAAGGAAGATTTTAAATTTATAAGGGATCAAATAAAGGGTCTAAGGTCTGCCCATATACAAACCCTCCACAGCTTCTGTGCTGATATGCTTAGGGAAAACTTCTATTTCTTTGATGACCTATCTCCAAACTTTAAGGTGATAAATGATAGGACTACTACAATTTTAAAAACAAGAGCCATGGACTTTGTCTTTGATAGGGCTTACGAAAAAATGGATGATAGTTTCAAGAAATTCCTCCATTCCTTTGGTTCATCTAAAAATGACAAGGGAGCAAGAGAAGTTATATTGAAGACCTACACCAAGTCAAGGGGTCAGATTGACCCTATGGGCTGGCTTGAGGATGCCACTACAAAGGGCCTTAACCTTGACTTGTTTAAAAAGAGCTTAAGCCTAGAGCTTAGTCAAATAGAAGCCATGTCCTTAAATAATGTTAACATAGCCAAAGACAATCAAATGTCAGATAAGCTCTTGGGGATAGTTAATGAGGATTATGATATAGTTCGTGGACTTATATCCGATTACAACAAAGACTGGGATGACTTTATAAAAAAAATTATCAAGGTTACATTTCCTAGGATAGGCAAATTAAAGAGCGATGATAAAGCTGTCTATGAAAGAATAAAGGCAGATCGTGATGCCTACAAGGATAGAATTAAAACTATAGGTAAAATCATAAAAAATTCTGACAGTCAAACCCTAGCCAAGTTTTCAGACTTAGAAAAAGAGCTTTTGGCAGAGATAAGACTCCTAGTTACAAACTTTGATTTGATTTATACAAGGCTTAAGGAAGAAAAATCTTATATGGACTTTGACGACCTAGAGCATAAGTTTATAGACCTCCTTAAAATAGATGAGGCTAGGGAGAAACTTAGGGGGAAGTTTAACCATATTTTCTTTGATGAATACCAAGATTCTAATGAAATCCAAAATTTCATAATCGAAAGCCTTAAATCTTCTAATAACTTGTTCTTTGTAGGGGATGTCAAGCAATCTATCTATGGCTTTAGGAGGGCTGAGCCAAAGTTGTTCTTAGAAAAACTTGACTCCTACCAGGAAGATGATAACTCGACTAGGATAGATCTAAACCAAAATTTTAGGTCAGAGAAGGATATATTGGACTTTGATAACTTTATATTTGATAATCTTATGACCAAGGAATCTTCTGATATTGACTACAAGGATGGGGGCCACAGGCTAAATTTCACCAAAAATAATCCAACTTCCTACAAAAAGGTAAATGTGAGAGTCTTAGATAAGAAAATTAGAGAAGAAGACTACCTGGTTGAGCTAATAGAAGAAATAAGGTCCCTTGGCTTTGCCTACAAGGATATAGCTATCTTACTTAGGTCAGGGGCCAAGTCTTATATCTACGAAGAGGCCTTCAAAAAGGCAGGTCTCCCATTTTTTAATGACATATCCAAGGTCTCCTTTAGGGCAGTCGAGGTAGAATTTTTTATCAATATGCTAAAATATCTGGTAAACCCAAAGGATGATCTGGTCTTGCTATCAGTAATAAGGTCAGAAGTCTTTGGCTTTAGTGAAGATGATATAAGTGCAATCAAGCTTTCGGGAAAATTTACTAGCTTTGAAGAAGCCTTCTCTGCCTATGACAGGGCAGATGACTTAGGTGAGAGGATAAGAGATTTTAAGTCCAACTTTAGGAACCTATCCTACCTTCTAACTATCAATAAACTATACGACTTTGGGAACTTGCTCTTTGAAAGCTCAGGCCTCTATGAATTTCTCCTAGGTCGAGATAGGTCTAGCGAGAGGATAGGCAATGTAAACGCCTTTATTGAAACCATGGGCGAATATGATAAGACCAACGATAATGGCCTCTATGGCTTCCTATCCTATATAGAAACACTTTCTCTTAACCAAAGTGATAACATCCTTGAGGCAAGAGACTTATCAGCAAGTGAAGACCTGGTTAGGATAATGACCATCCACAAGTCCAAGGGACTAGAATTTCCTGTGGTAATTCTAGCTGATAGTGCTAAGCAATTTAATAGGAAACACTTAATGGAAAGTGTTGTTTTTGATGATGATATAGGGCTTGGTATCAATATTTCAGATTACAGTAACAAGGTAAGATTTGCTTCACTAAGCAAAAATATCATCAGTGAGAAAATAACTATCGAAAATAAAAAGGAAGAGATGAGAATCCTCTATGTGGCCATGACTCGACCAGAGACCATGCTTTTTATAACTGGAAATAAAAGTATGGCTACAGCCCAAAAGTTAAGGGCAAGGACTGACTTCCTAAATATGTCTTCCTACCTAGATTGGATATTAGCTATATTATCTGGAGAAAAAATGGCAGATCAAATTTATGAAGGGGCCTATTCTAGTAAACTAAGTGAGATTGCAAGACTTGATTTTGTAGATGAGGTTAAAGAGATTGATAAGTATGAAAAGGAAGACCTAAGGGATTTCTTAGAAGATAAGAAGGTAAATCCTAGCCTTTATAATGAAATAGAGAATCTCTATGATAGGGAATATCCCTTTGATGAAGATACGAGGAGCCTACTTAAGAGGTCAGTTACAGAAATCTCTAAGGACTTTGACCATAGGAGTTCGGGCTTTGAACCCTTTGATGACAGGACCTATAAGGAAAAATCTGATTTTAGAAAGCCAAATTTCTTGGAAGAAGAAAAGACCTACAAGGCTGTAGAAGTAGGATCTATTATCCATAGGGCCTTTGAAGTTCTTGACCTAAAGACCTATGACGAAGATAGCCTAGAGCTGGCCTTAGAAGAAAGTGTTAGGAAGGGTCTAATGGATAAAGCTGACCTCAAGGTCCTAGATTATGACTTGCTCTTAGGCTTCTTTAACTCAGATATCTTACAAGAGGCACTTGTTTCATCTGTTGATATTAGAAAAGAAGAGTCCTTCCTCATGGTCTATGGGGACTCCTATATAAATGGACAGATAGACCTGATGATAGAAAAGGAAGACGATATAATCCTTATCGACTTTAAGACTGATAGGGTAAAAAGAGAGGGGCTCTATGATAAGCAACTTAAACTTTATAAGTCAGCCATCGAAAAGTCCCAAGCCAAAAATGTAAGCCATTGCTTTATTTATTGGTACAACTTCAATGAATTTGAAGAAATAAATTAATAAAAGCCACCATTTATATCAGCAATGTTGCCAGTTATATAGCTTCCTTCATCTGATATCAAGAAGGCAAGAAGGTCTGCTACTTCGGAAGGTCTGGCAAATCTACCGAGGGGCAGGTTTTTTTCTAACTCTTCTAGCTCCTCTCTATTAAAATCTCCCCTCATCATATCAGTATCAACGATGCCTGGAGCTATGGCATTGACCCTGATGCCAGATGGAGCAAGCT
This sequence comes from Anaerococcus sp., assembly GCA_022780515.1. Classification (GTDB taxonomy): domain Bacteria; phylum Bacillota; class Clostridia; order Tissierellales; family Peptoniphilaceae; genus Anaerococcus. Next base: position 19,708 of record JALEUV010000102.1, read on the forward strand.
CCTTTGAAATGGCCTTGGTAAAGGCATTGATCCCACCCTTGGTTAAAGAATATAGGCTCTCCATAGAAGCGCCCTCCTTCCCCCAAATGGAAGAAATGTTTACTATGACTCCATACTTATGACTTATCATTGAAGGGGCAGCCCTCTTTGTCGTGAGAAAGACTGACCTTAAATTAGTGGCAACTATCTTGTCAAAATCATCAGCAGTTTCATCTTGGATAAGGGAGAAGTGAGAAATCCCAGCATTGTTAATGAGAATATCCACATGGCCAAAATTTTTCTCAGCCTGGTTAAAGACTTCATCAACTTCCCTTTCTTTTGATACATCTGCCTTGACTGCTATTATATTTGGATTAATTTCTCGAAGCTCGCCCAAGAGGCTTAGGGCTTTATCCTTGCTGTGGTTATAATTAATTACGAGATTATAAGACCCTGCAAGGCGTCTTGCTATAGCCTGCCCTATCCCCCTAGAGGCTCCTGTTATAAGTACTGTTTTCATATCCTTATTTTATCATAGAAAAATCCTGGTAGAAAGTATATTTTTGGGTATGAAAGAAATAGAAGATAAAGGAGGTATAATGAAATACTACACACTTAATGACGGAATACAAATCCCAAGCCTAGGACTTGGTACTTATAGGATAGAAGATGAGAAGACAATAGATGAAGTAATAAAGGCAGCCTTTGAAGCAGGTTATGAATATATCGATACAGCAAAATTTTACAATAACGAAGAATATATAGGCAGGGCATTGAAGAATTCTTCCAAAAACCGAAGCGACTACAAGATAGCTACCAAGATTTGGCCATCAGATTTTGAAACTGATAAGGCAAAGTATGCCATAGAAGATAGCCTAAAGAATTTACAAACAGACTATATTGATGTTCTCCACCTCCACTGGTATGGTAGGGACTTTGATAAGGCTTGGAAGGTTTTTATGGACTACAAGGACCAAGGGATAATCAAGTCCATAGCAGTATGTAACTTTATGCCAAACCAACTTGGAGAGCTCTTAGAAGTAGGAGAAAGGCCAGTAATGGATCAATTAGAATCCCACCTCTTCCTCCAAGATCCAGAAACCAAGCAATTCTTGGATGAAAATGGCATCCTCCACCAAGGATGGAGTCCACTAGCCAGGGGCAAGGATAATATTTTTGAAGAAAAAGTCCTAGTGACCCTTGCAGAAAAATATAAGAAGACCCCAGCCCAAATTGCCCTAAGGTGGCACATAGAACGTGGGTCAATGGTTATACCAAAGTCTGTCCACCCAGACCGTATCAGGGAAAATATAGATATATTTGACTTTTCTTTAGACGAAAGTGATATGCACGCACTGGCAAGTCTTGATAAGAAAAAAAGATTCTCAAACGACCCTTTGGATGAAAAATGGCTTGAAAAAGCTCGCAATATGTAAGAAAGAATAAAGAGATTAAAATATGAGATATTAATTTACTGATATAAAAGCTAAGCGTGGCTTAATGGGAAAAAATACAGAAGCCTTTGATGAGTGCATAAGAATAGTCCAAGAGAAAGCTAAAATGGGCTGGGAGCTTGTGCAAATTGTTCCAGTAGCAAATGAGAAAACTGGCTTAGGAGATATTGCGAAGTATACTATTATTTTTAAAGTTAATGACTAAAAATTTCCTTACAACTAGTGCTGACCTCCAAAAATTGGACTAATAGTCTAATTAAGGAGGTCAGTTTTTTATTTAACCAAATTGTAGTCGTAGTAGTTAAGGCCTTCGCCTACATAGACAAAGTCAAAGCCATTTGATTTAAGGCTAAGTCTTGCTATATTTGCCCTGTTATTTGAGGCACAGTAGACAATAGTTGGCTCTTTCTTATCAAGCTTGTCTATATTTTCATTTATTTCATCATAGGCGATATTAATCGCTCCTTCAATATGACCTTGGTCGTATTCTTCTTTTGTTCTAACATCAACGACCACAAAGGCATCCTTGTCCTTTTCTACCTTATCACCTGGAATAATGTGTTCTATCATAATCACCTTCTTTCTCATTTAATTATACTGAAAATTTCCTATATAAAAAGTTAAAATTTTGATATGATTATATAAAGGAGGTCTTATGGTGTATATTATTTTAATTTTTGTAATTATATTGCTAGTTCCTCAAATATACTATGCTAGGTATAATAGGAATTTTAGGAAGATGGTAGAAAACCATAAATTTTTTAAGAGATGTGACCTAATTAAAGAAGATGGATATAGGGAATACTACCTGACAGATGCTAGTGGCTTTGATATTTTTGTTAGGGAATACCTTCCACCAAGTCCCAAGGGTCTAGTCCATATTATCCATGGGATGGCAGAGCATGGGGGAAATTATGAGGACTTTGCTAGGTTCTTGAGGGAAGAAGGCTATCTTGTGGTAGTCCATGACCATAGGGGCCATGGCAGGTCCATTTCTTCATCTTACCCTAGTGGCTATATGAAAAGCTCTGATGAGCTAGTGTCAGATAGTCTTCTTGTAAATGAACATGTAAGAAAGATCTACAAGGATCTGCCAGTCTATCTCCTAGGCCACAGCATGGGGTCAATGATAGCAAGGCTAATGGTTGCAAGTGATGATAAGAGCTTTGACAAGGTATTTTTGACAGGGACGGTTGCCTACAATAAGCTTGCCCCTGTGGGATATTTTTTCTTTAATGTTCTAAGCTTCTACCTGGGAGAAAAAACTCCTACCAAGCTCATAGGCCTTGCCCTAGGTTCTAATCCTGATTCCCTAGACTTCATATCCTATAGTAAGAAAAATAGGGAGATTAAGTCTAAGGACAGGCTAAGAATTTTCTCCTTTACCTATAGGTACACAGGAGTCCTCATTGACCTTAACCGCAAGATGGTTCAAAGGAAAAGATACAAGGCTCAAAATAAAAACCTAGAGATTTATTCCTTGACAGGAGTAGATGATATAATCACAGGAGGGGCTAGGGGACTTAAGGCAAGTCTAGAATTTTTAAAAAGTCTAGGTTATCAAAAAGTTTATTCTAAGGTCTACCCTAATATGCGCCACGAAATCCTAAATGAAGCTGATAATTACTTGGTTTATAAGGATATAATCGACCTTATAAAAAATGAAAAAACCTTGTAGAATTTAATCTATATATTGGTATACTTTATAGAGAATAAATAGAAAGAAGGGGAATGATTTGGATAAGAAATATGAAAATATGAGCGTGGTTTTGGAGGGGGTTTCCAAGACCTATGACGATGAAGTTGCTCTAAAAACTGTTGACTTGGCCTTAGAAAAGGGAAAGTTTTATACCCTTCTGGGTCCTTCTGGCTGTGGCAAGACTACGATATTAAATATTATTGCAGGCTTTGTTGAGCCATCATCAGGCAATGTCTACATAAATGGTGAAAATGTAAATGACCTACCTGCCAACAATAGAAAGGTAAATACAGTTTTTCAAAACTATTCGCTTTTTCCCCATATGAATGTCTATGACAATATAGCTTTTGGCCTTAATATAAAAAAGGTCGACAAGAAAACTATAGATGTCGAAGTAAAAAAGGCCTTGGAAATGGTAAACCTTGAAGGTTTTGAGAAGAGAAAAATCTCCCAAATGTCAGGAGGTCAAAGGCAAAGGGTTGCCATAGCCAGGGCGATTGTAAATAGGCCTGATGTTTTGCTCCTTGATGAGCCTCTCTCTGCCCTTGACCTCAAACTCCGTAAGTCCATGCAAGTTTTATTGTCTAACCTTCAATGGGAGCTTGGCATTACCTTTATTTTTGTAACCCACGACCAAGAAGAGGCCCTTGCCCTTAGTGATGAAATTTTTGTAATGGATAAAGGGGAGATAGTCCAATCAGGATCTCCAGTAGATATCTATGATGAGCCTATTAATAGGTATGTAGCAGAATTTATAGGTGAGTCCAATATTCTAGAGGCTATCATGGTCGATGACTACAAGGTTAAGTTCTCCAACAAGGTATTTGACTGCGAAGATGCTGGTATACCAAGTGGGGAGAGGGTAGAAGTTGTAATAAGGCCAGAAGATATTACTGTAGCAAGTCCAGAACACTCTGATATAAATATGAGGGTAGACAATGTCTTGTTTAGGGGCGTTTTTAATGAACTTATTTGCTATGATGATGATAATTTTAGGTGGAAAATCCACACCACTAGGCGCTTCTACGAAGAGCAAGTCATAGGCATTGATATAGATCCTTCTGACATCCATGTTATGAGGTTTAATGAGAGCGAAGATGACTTCGATAAGAGAATAGAAAAATATGCCCTAGGAGATGATGATGAATAAGAAGTATAAGTTATTATCAAGTCTTTATTATGGCTGGATCGTGCTTTTTATAGTAGCACCGATACTACTTCTTCTATACCAGTCATTTTTTGATATTTATGGTAATTTTACTTTTGATAACTATATAGCATATTTTTCATCACCTAATTACCTAACTATGACCTTGAACTCATTTTTGACAGCCTTTTTGATAACGGTAACTACCTTAATTATTTCCTACCCCTTTGCCTACTTACTTACAAAGACTGCCTACAAGGAAATATTTTTGCTATTAGTTACCCTACCAACTTGGATAAATCTAATCTTGAAGGCCTATGCTTTTATAGGACTGTTTAATAAAAATGGAATCCTTGCAAGTCTTATTGCACCAAATAATGGATTCTTGTTTACCAACCCTGCCTTTATCTTGGTAGCATCTTATGTGGAGCTTCCCTTTATGATTTTACCAATCTTTAGGTCCTTGGACTCCATACCAGAGGAGTATGTTATAGCCTCCAAGGACTTGGGAGCAAATGGATTTCAGACCTTTAGCAAAATTACCCTACCCCTATCAAAGGATGGAGTTATAGCAGGAATCCAAGCAGTATTTATCCCAGCCTTATCTCTTTTCTTGATTACAAGAATTATAGGGGGTAACAAGATTATAACCTTGGGTACGGCTGTAGAAGAGCATTACCTAGTTACTCAAAACTGGGGCATGGGGGCGACTATTGGACTTGTCCTAATTGTTTTGATGTTTGTGATTATGAAAATCTTAAATAAGGGAGAGGAGAAGCTATGAAAAAATTTAAAATTTCAAATTTGTATTTGATCTTTGTCTTTGTCCTCCTTTATTTGCCAATCGCCTACCTCATAGTCTATTCCTTCAATAGCGGGGATAATATGAATAATTTTTTGGGCTTTTCCCTTGAGCATTATAGGGAGCTTGTAGATGATAGTAGGCTCTGGATCATTATGATAAATACCTTGATCTTATCGCTCTTATCTTCCTTATTAGCGACAATTATTGGTACAATTGGTGGCATAGCTATTTACTATCTTAGGGACAAGAGAATTCGTCATAGGGTGCTAAATTTCAACTCAGTCCTTATGGTTATGCCTGATGTTATGATGGGGGCGAGCTTCTTGGTTTTATTTACCTTCTTGGTAAAAATTCCTATGGGCTTTTGGACTGTCCTCTTATCCCATATAGCCTTTTCCATTCCTATAGTAGTCCTTATGGTCTTACCAAGGCTCTATAGTTTAAATGAGTCCATGATATTAGCAGCAGAGGACCTTGGGGCAAGTGATATGCTTATTTTAAATAAGATAATCCTACCTAATATAGCAGGAGGAGTTTTCTCAGGATTTTTTATGGCCTTGACCTATAGCCTAGATGACTTCGCTGTAACCTTCTTTGTAACTGGTTCTGGATTCTCAACCCTAAGTGTAGAGATTTATTCTAGGGTAAGGGCTGGGATTTCCCTTGAGATAAATGCCCTATCAACCCTAATGTTTATGGGATCTTTGATTTTGGTAGTGATTTATTACTTCCTATCAAAAAGAGAAATCAAGGCTGAGGAGGCGAGGTCATGAATAAGGTATATAAATTTTTTGTAGGAGTCATCGTAGGGGTTTTTGTACTTTTTGGAGCGAGGAAACTTATCGAAAATAGCCAAGTCAATAGGCAAAAAAATGCCCTCTACTTTTATAACTGGGGAGACTATATAGATCCTGACTTGATAGATGAATTTGAAGAAAGAACAGGTTATCCAGTAGTTATGGAGACCTTTGATTCTAATGAAGCCATGATTACAAAGATAAAGCAAAATTCAACAAATTATGACCTTGTTATCCCATCAGAATATGCAGTGTCTATGATGAGGGATGATGGGCTACTAGAGAAGCTTGACCATAGTAAGATCAAAGGGCTTTCTAATATCGACCCAAGGTTTCTTGACCAAGCCTTTGACCCAAATAATGAATATAGTATTCCATACTTCTGGGGGACCTTTGGTATCCTTTATAATGCTAAAAAATATGATGAAAGTGATTTTTCTTCATGGAGAAAACTTTGGGATCCTAAGTTTAGAGGGGAAATCCTAACCTTTGATGGGGCCAGGGAGACCCTTGGTATTGGACTCTTGGCAAGGGAATTATCGTTAAATACAGAAGATAAGGAGACCCTTTTAGATGTCCGAAATGACCTCATTGGTTTTATGAAAAATGTAAAGGCTATTTTGGCTGATGAGATTAGGATGTATGTAGCGCTTGAGGAAGCAGACATTGGCATAACTTTTTCGGGAGATGCATCTATGGCAATGGACTCTAACGAAGACCTAGCCTATGCCATCCCTAGGGAAGGATCTAATATTTGGTTTGATAATATAGTTATACCAAAAACATCAAAGAACAAGGAAGCAGCCTATGCCTTTATTAACTTTATGCTAGAGCCAGACATAGCGGCTAGGAATGCAGAATATATAATGTATGCAAGTCCAAACGCAGAGGCCTTCAAGCTCTTGCCTGAAGAGATTAGGACAAATAAAACCTTGTATCCAGATGATGAAATAATAGATAAGCTTGAGGTATTTACATTTTTGGATAGGGAAACTACAATTCTCTATAATGACTTGTTCTTAGACCTAAAAATCTCACCCCAAGCTGAGTAGGAGGAAACATGAAAAATAAATTTAAAATCTTGACTCTCTTAGCCCTAAGCCTTTTTTTGGGAGTATCCTGTGAAGAGAAGGCAGACCAAACTTTACCAGAAGAAAGTCAAAGTGAGTCAAGCCAAGAGATAAGTCAAGTAAGTCAAGTTAAAGACCTTGCATTATCAATAGATGACTACCTTAGTAAGTCTGATAATAATTTGGGCAAGGAATCAACTACTGAGAGCAAGGCTGAAGACACTAAAAGTATTGAAGAAAATAAGGAAGTTAAGACTGCCCGTCTTCTCTTTGGTGGAGATATCTTGCCCCACATGCCTATAAATGACTATGCCTACAATTATGGGGGAGGGGTCTATGATTACTCTAGGTCTTTTGAAGATCTAAAGGACTTTGCAGAAGACTATGATTTCTTTATGGTAAATAACGAATTTACAGTAAATCCTAACCTTGAGCCTTCAGGTTTTCCTCAATTTAATTCCAACAAGGAAATCTATAGGGCCTTAAAGGATGCAGGTGTCGATGTAATGACAACTGCCAACAACCATAGCCTTGATACGGGTTTCGAGGGATTATCGTCCACTATTGACTTGATGAATTCCTACGGCATAGAAAATACTGGTACATCCAATACAGGCGAAAGGTCTCAGTTAATCTATGAAGTAAATGGAATAAAACTTGGCATCTTATCCTATGCCGAAATCCTAAATGGCTTTGAGTATATGCTAGATACAGAGGAAAAGGCCAAGATGGTAAATATGCTTGAACCTGACCAAATCGAAGAGGACATAAGAAATATCAAGGACCAAGTAGACTTTCTAGTAATCTATCCTCATTGGGGTATAGAATACTCATCCTATCCAGAGCAATACCAAATAGACCTGGCCCACGATATGATAGATTGGGGGGCTGATCTAGTCATAGGTAACCACCCTCACGTAATCCAAGGGATGGAAGAATACGAGAGCCAGGATGGTCGCGATGGAATTATTTATTATTCCCTAGGAAACCTCATATCTAACCAAAAACAAGCTGCCTTTGAAGGAGATTATAGGGTAGAACAAGGTCTCTTGGTAGAAGCTGAGATAGAAAAAAGTGGCAATAAGAAGGCAAGGCTTGTCAACCAAAGCTACCACACAACTTGTGTCGATAGGTCCTATGATGAATTTGGTAGCCTCCTTAAGACCTTCGTAGCTACTCCATATTTAGAAGATGAGGAAAAAATGGGTGCTATAGATCCTGGAACAGCCTGGCTTATTGAAAATGCTAAGGAAATGAATAAGGCAACAATTGATGCAGGTATCTGAGATGGAAGAGATTTTTAAAAACTTGCCTATTGAAGTAAAGGACATTAGGGCCCTTCCCGGAGGAGATACCAATGAGGCCTATAAAATCCTAGGTCAAGACGAGCCCTATTTTCTACTAATCCACCCAGGGGGAAGTGAAGGATTCTTCGATGGGGAAGCTAAGGGGTTAGAGCTTTTTAATGAAAATAATATTGCAGCTCCAAGGTTAATAGATAAGGGCCTTGTAGATGATAAGGCCTACCTCCTTATATCTTACTTGGAGGAAGGACCTGTGGGGTCTATGGGAGATTTGGCAAGGCTTATGAAAGAGCTCCACCAGATAGAAAGTCCTAATGGTAAATTTGGCTTTGACTTCCCCTACGAGTCCGACCATATCAAATTTACAAATGCCTATGTGGATACTTGGACTGAGCTTTTTATAGGCCAAAGGATGGATGTATTATCTAAAAGCCTGATCAAAAAAGGCCTCTGGCAAAATCAAGATAAGCTCCTTTATCATAACATAAGAAGAATAATGGAGAGGGTCCTAGGAGAGAGGAAGAGTCAGCCTCATCTCTTGCATGGGGACTTCTATTCAGGAAATTATATGTTCTTAGAAGATAAGAGCCCAGCGATCTTTGATCCCAACCCCCTCTATGGAGATTATGAGTTTGATATAGGTATAAGTATGGCCTTTGCTCCTCTTGGTAGGGACTTTTATAATGAGTATTTTAAAACCATAAAGAGGGATAAGAACTTGCCCCTAAGGCTTGAATTTTATAGGCTCTACTTTTATATGATACATTTAAATAAGTTTGGTAAAGTTTACAAGAATCTTGTAGATGAATCCATATATAAAATTCTTAAAAGTTCATAGGTCATATGGTCTATGAATTTTTTAAATTTGGGTATATATTATATAAGGTGATGCTGATATTATGAAAGAAAACAAATTTATTATTGATGAATGTAAAAACCCAAAAGAATTTTCGATTAAACATGGGCAAGTTCCTATAAAACTATCAGAAGACTTGGACGAATCAATCAAGTACTTGCTCTGGTACGTGCCAAATATTTCTTCTGAGCAAGCTAGCAAGAACGCCCTCCTCCTAAATCCTGAATATGACGATTATATTTTTGATGAAATAAGGCTAAAAATGGACCTAGGAGAAGAGGATGTCTTGATAAGTGATGAAATAACAGAAGAGCTAGCCGATCATTTTAGGGACTCAATATGTACAGATGAGCAAAAGCTTGTAATGACCCTATCAGATAACAAGGAAACCAAGACCATGGCCTTGTTGAGGCATATAAGAAATGCCATAGCCCATGGAAACTTTAATGTGATTGATGACCTAGTTATAGGCTTTGATGTAAAAAAGAGCCAAGACTTTGTAGAGTATAGGGGGATTTTTAAGATAAACCCTAGCAATTTATTAAAGGTCCTTAGAAAAATAGATGTCGAGCTAACTAGCGAAGCCTTCATAGCTGATGCCTTCAAGAGATCAGGCTACCATGTGGAGCCTTTTGAAGAGAAATTTCAAAGGTCCCATAGGTTTGACCTCTTTGCCAAGAAGAAAGACAAGGCCTATGCTATCGAAATTTTAAATCTAAAAAATAGTGACAAACTTGACGAAGACTTTGTAAGGGATTTAATAAATACTATGGCAGATATCGAATCAACTGCCAAACCTATACTTATTATTAATTCCTCTTACCTCACAGAGGCTAGCAAGGAAGAGCTACTTAAGAGAGATATCATAATCCTTGATATAAAAAATATTAAGAAGATGAATCAGGGAAGAGATATGGTTAGTGAAATTGTTAGAGATCAAGAAGTATATAAAAATTTGTAAAAAAATGTGATTTTTTGAAATCAAGGGGTATATTAAATAAGTAAGAATATTCTGAAATATATTTGTTATGAAAAACAAAATAAGGAGGACTTATGACAGAAAATCGTAGAAGAAGAGACGATAACAAAATTTATGAGAGAGCAACATCTCCACAAACTGCCGGCAAAAACCTATCATGGGGAGCCATCTTTGCAGGTGCTATATCTGCAGCAGCAGTATTTTTAGTATTAAACCTTATAACAGCAGCTTTAGGATTTGGTTTCCTAAATCCAACTGATCCAAACCCACTATCAGGTATCGGAGTAGCAACAGGTATTTGGACAATAGTTACATTAATTGTGTCATTCTTAGCTGGTGGATTTGTAGCAGGTTATTCTGCAAGATCAACAGGTATTCTACACGGTGGAATTACTTGGGCTTTAGCTATCCTTTTACTATTCACACTAGTATTTAACGCTCTAGCTTCAGCACTAGGTTTTGCAGGAAACGTACTAGGAACTGTAGCAGGTGGAGTTGGAAGTGCAGCTACAAGCGTTGCAACTACAGCAGAATCAGCTATTAGTGATAGCCTATCAAGCGTTGGAGATTCTATAGCAGAAGTTGACACAGAAGAACTTCAAAACAACCTAGAAACTTATCTAGCCGACACAGAAGTAGAAGAACTACAACCTGACTACATCAAAAACAAACTACAAGAAAGTAGAGATGAAGTAACAGCGGCAGTAAAAGATTTAGCTGTTAACCCAGAAAATAGTGAACAAATCGTAACTGACCTAGCAAACAGCCTAGGAGAAAAAGCTGGTTCAATCCTTGAAGCAGTTGATGAAGATGCAGTTTACACAGCAGTATCAAACAACTCTGATTTAAGTGAAGAAGAAATTCAAGAAATATCTTCAAACATCTACAACGGATTAACAACAGCAGCAGAAGCAGCTCAAGAAACACTAACAGTAGCAAGCGAAGAAGCTTCTAAACTTGTAAACCAAGTAGCAACATCAGTTAACCAAGGTGTTGAAGATGCTAAACAAGGTGCTCAAGATGCAACAAACAAAGCATCATTTGGATCTGTTCTAGTATTCGTTGGTTTACTATTAGCCTTAGTAGTAAGTGCTATCGGTGGTAAACTTGGAGAAAAAGCATCACTACGTTTTGTAGAAAGATAATAAAAAACTAAGAGCTTTCGGTTTAGCCGAAGGCTTTTTTTGTACACAAATTAAAAAGATAATTATGAAATACCTATCTCTCTACTAAGAAAAATAAGCAAGTCCTATGATGACTACTATAAGAAAATGTTAAGGGCAAATGACTTATACCTTATGCAAAAAAGTAAGTGTAAATGGTATAATAATATAAGTTAACATTATTTTTGAGGAAGAGCATTTTGGTCATATTAATTACTGGGTCAAGTCTTACTGGCAAGACCTTTTAGAAAGATACAAGATACCTTATTTTTCCATAGTCCACATTAAATGAGCCTAATTAGGTCAAAGTATACTGATTTTACTGCCTATGACGATGATGAATTGACAAGGAAAATGTGGCCTATCCTAAGGGAGATGATAAAAACAGTTATAGAGAATAATCAGAATTTAATAATAGAGGGGGCCTATATACCAAAAGACTGGTACAAAGACTTTGATAGAAACTACCTTAAATAAATTAAATTCTATTGTCTAGTTATGGACTTGTTCTTATATAGAAAAAAATTATGAGTCCATCATAACCAACAAAGATATAATAGAAAATAAATAGTCAGATATCCAATAAAAGGAAGAACTTATAGCAGACAATCTTAGAAACTATGAGGACTTTAAAGGGCAAAATATAGTTTTATCTATAAATAATGCCAAATAAAAATAGCTGAATAAATCAGCTACTCTACTATATCGATAAGAGCCTTATAGGGGTTATCGGAGTTTATTCTATGGTCATAGGTAAGATAGGTTGGATCTCCTTCTTCTATGCTTGTATTTAGTGATATTACCAGGCCGCTATGGTCTAGGTAAAATAAATCTGCTGGCATAAATTTAACTAGTTCACGACTAGTAGCTTCTGTTTCTAGGGCGTTTTTAGTTAGGTGGGCGCCGGCTTTTTCTTTCAATAAGTAAGCAAATCTGATAGCTTCATTTGCTGTATTATCGTTGGTTAGGACATACAAGGCTCTTTTCTTGAAACTGGTATCTTTCTTTAAATTAAGACTAACCTTATCATAGTACATAAAGTCATTTTTATCGAATTTATCACTAGGATTTTCATACTTGGCTGCTAGGTTAGAGGCTAGGGCAGTTTGGTAGGCTGAATCCTTTATGCCTTTTATATCTTCCAAGTTTTTTTGGAAAAGATCCCCCCTATAGAAGTAAAGTTTTTCATCATTATAGTCTTGGTCTATAAAATAAGTTAGTAGCTTGTTGGTGTAGATAAAATCTATGGACTTATTATCAGATAGGTCAAAGGCTATAGAATTTATTTCCTTGGAGGTTATAGTATTTGTTATCTCTTCGAGATCCTTATCAAAATTATTGGCATCAAAGTTAGGGAGCTTAATTATCAAGAGGCCTTGGTTAGAAGTATCTAGACTCATAGTTGATGGATTATTTTCCTTGCCTATCATCCTATTGTACCTATCTACAACTTGATCAACTCCAAGTATCTTGGCTTTATTAGTATCCTTCATATTTTTGTAGTGGTCAAATAGACTATCATAGCTAGACTTATCTAGGATAAAGGATGAATCATCTCCGAGTTTACCCATAAGTTCTGTAAGGATTTCAAAAAACTCTTGGTCAGTCTTAGAATTTAGGGTTCTCTTTCTATATTCATCATAGGCCTTCTCAAAATTAAGGTAATTTTCCTTGTTGGCATTAGTTACTGCAAAATTAGCCAGGACTGTATCATAGACCTTATCAAAGTCAGAGAGTTTTTCAGAAGTGGTAAGACTTCTTCCCTTAGTATCTGATACTATGGCCCTTGTAGCTAAATCCCTTAGGACTTCTTCCCTAAAGGCAGGATAGCCAGCTCTTCCATAGGCTGTCACTTTCTTATAAATAAAAATAGAAGGTATAAGGATTATTACTAGGAGACTTACTGAAAGGAAAATCCTCCTTCTCCTATACTTGGCCCTTAGCCTTTTTTTTGCCCTTCTTGAGGGTGGATTTTTGGACCTACTTACCACCCTGATTTCACTTTTGCCTCTAGATTTTCTTTTCTTTTTCTTCATATTATTGTGCTTTCTTATCAAAAATAACAGTAAAAGTTGTTCCTTCTCCAAGCTTGGAGACAACATCTATTTTACCATTTAGAGCCTCTACAAAGTTTTTAACGATGGATAGGCCAAGGCCCAAGCCGTTGGTCTTGGTGTTTCTTGAATCATCTATTCTATAAAATCTTTCAAAAATCATATCAATTTTATCTTGAGAAATACCTACTCCATCATCAGCGATTTTTATAGAAACTGACTTGGACTTCTCTATCACACTAACGCTAATATTTCCGTTGGTATTTATTGCCTTGATGGCATTAGTCAAAAGATTTTGGATGATCTGATATAACTTGGTCTTATCGCTTATCAGATGAACATTTTGCTCTAGGTTTACATGGAGGGTTATATTTCTCTTTAAGAAATTTGCCGTAAAATTGTTTAGTAGCTCTTCTACAAGCTCTGTAACATTCGTATCTTCTAGATTAAGCTTATTCATTGATACGCTTTCATTAAAACTATCCTTTAGACCATTAACCAAAGCCTCTAGCCTTTTGATTTCTCCATTTAGGGTACTAGCTACCTCAGTATCAAAATTGATTATTCCACTCTCGAGGGCTTCAACAACCAAGGCAAGGTTGGCTAGGGGAGTCCTTAGCTCATGAGAGATATCTTGAGCATACTTCTTCCTTATTTCTTCTTCCATATTGAGGGATTTAGACAAGAAATTAATATTATCCTGAAGGCTGGTTATCTCTCTTATATCAGAATCTATCTTATCATTATCAGTATATATTCCTTTTTTTAATTTTACTGTGGTAGAGTTAATTCCAAGAATAGGTCTAGCGATATTGGTTGCTAGAAGTATAGCTATAACTATCCCTATTACAAGGGAAAATAATATAGCGATAATAAAAAATACCCTGAAATCATTCTTAAGCTTGATCATAAAAGAATGATCAGACCCGTACTCTACAATCAATTTACCTGCATCTGTCTTCTTTCCAGTGTTAAAAATATTGTAGGACTTGGTCTTGATTTCAGTATTTTTGGAATCCTCCATGGAATTAATAAATCTCAATAATTTACCATCAATATCTACATACTTGATATTGACATTTTGCTGCTCACTTATATCGGATAAATACTTCCACATTTCTTCAGAAGTTATATTTTCGTTATTATTAAGTCTGATAAACCACTCACCTATGAGGTCTGGTTTCTTATCATCTATTATCTTAACCAAACCATCATATTTTATATTAATAAAGAGGATAATTAAGATCGAAGATATCAAGATACATTCCAACATACCAGCTATAAAGTTCTTGGATAATTTATTCCTTAATGATGTCATCTACACCACCAGATTTATATCCCATACCGTAGATTGTCTTGATATATTTTGGCTTTTTTGGATTATCCTCGATTTTTTGCCTAATATTTTTTATATGAGTATCTATAGCCCTATCATAGGCATCATAGTCAAGGCCAAAAGTTAGTTCAATTATTTCATCCCTTGAGAAAATTTTGTTTGGAGATGAGAAGAGGGTTTTCAAAATCGCAAATTCATTTTTGGTTAGAGAAATTTCTTCCCCATCCTTTTTGATTCTATTGTATTTTAGGTCAATTAAGAGCCTATCGTCAGATGTTTTTATAATCTCTGCCCTTGGCATATTATATTTTTCAACGCGTCTTAAGACCACTCTAACCCTCTCACCAAGTTCTTCTAGAGAATATGGCTTTATAAGATAATCATCAGCTCCAAGCCTTAATCCATTGATCCTATCAGTCTCTTCGACCTTGGCTGAAGTTATAATTACTGGTAGGTCTGATTTACTCCTTATATCCTTAAGAATTTCCTCGCCAGAAATTTTGGGTAACATAAGATCTAAAATTACTAGATCGATCTTTTCTGAGTTCAATATAGATAGGCCTGTTTGTCCATCAAAGGCCTGCAAAACATTATATCCTTGGTTTGTCAGAAGAACCTTAGCCATATTAGACATAGGGGCTTCGTCTTCTATAATTAAAATATTTATATCTGTCATAATATACCTCTCAATTATTATACCATATTAAGAGAAAACTATTTGATAACTTTGTAGTAGCTAAAAAAATGTTTAGAAATTTTGGAAATGGTTATATATATAAAGTACTAATAGTAATATTAGAAATGAATAAAATATAAAGGAGAAAATATGGGAAACTATGGATTTTTTGCTTCAATTATAATTGGAGCTCTTGCAGGATGGATTGCAAGTAAACTTATGAATAGAGACGCACAAATGGGTGCCTTTGCCAACATTATAGTAGGTGTACTAGGTGGAGGACTAGGTAACTGGCTCTTCAGAACTCTATTCAACGCATCTACACCTGGATTTTTCTTGCAAATAATCTACGCAATAATAGGTGCATGCATCTTACTATTTATAGTAAACCTAGTAACAGGTAGAAGTAATAAGTAACATTAAAATGAGGACTTAAGAAGTCCGTTAGAAACGGGGATAAAAAGTCCCCGTTTTTTGTGAGCAAAATATATTAAGTGATAATCTATTTATGATTTGAGCTCTTATGAAGAACTTAAGGATATTTATAAAAGTTTAATAGAAAATTCCTTTTTTATGATGTATTTTTAAGAATAATTGTAAAGAAAAATATAAAGTAAAAGTCTATCCCTTGATTTTTACTCCTTAGATTAAGGAAATAAAAGGTATTACTAGGATTGAAACGGCGAAGATGATCATGGTTTTTATGAAAGTTGCCTCTCCAGTAGCCTGGTTAAAGTCTTCTGGCTTTAGG
>JALEUV010000057.1 GCA_022780515.1 Anaerococcus sp.
GACGATACTAAGATTTCAGCAAAAGATGAAGACGGAAAAGACATTCCAGTAGAAATCGACGAAAATGGAAATGTAATTGTAACTCCAGGTACAGATGTAGATGGACCAATTACAGTTACAATTGAAGATCCAGATCTTCCAAGTGGAAAAGTTGAAATTGAAGTTCCAGTAGAAGGTCACGAAGATGGTCGTGACGATAACAATTCTGATAAGACAGATGACAAGACAAGTGTTGATGCAGAAAATGTTAAACCAGTAGATCCAACAGACCAAGAACAAGAAACTGGAATAGTAATCACAAATCCAGATGATGACACAAAAGTAAGTGCAAAAGATGAAGATGGAAATGATGTTCCAGTAGTAATCGATGAAAATGGAAATGTGATAGTTACACCAGGAACAAATGTAGATGGACCAATCACAGTTACAATAGAAGATCCAGATCTTCCAGGTGGAAAAGTTGAAATCGAAGTTCCAGTAGAAGGTCACGAAAAAGGTCGTGACGATAACAATTCTGATAAGACAGATGACAAGACACAAGCTGACGAAATCACACCAATAATTCCAGCTGAGAAGACAGAAGTAGCAGATAAAGAAAACTTAACAGATGCAGAAAAAGCAGAAATAAAAGACAAAGTTGAAAAAGCTAACAAAGATAACTTCCCAGAAGGAACAAAGGTAGAGATTGGCAACGACGGAAGTGTAACAATCACCTATCCAGATGGAAGTGTAGATGTAATCGATGGAAAAGATTTAGTTGTTGAAAAAGACAAAGAATCTACATTGAACAAAGTTACTACTAAAAAGTCTAACAACCCTAAGACAGGAGTTGCAGGCTCTATCGGAGTAGCAAGCATCTTAGCTGCAGCTTCAGCAGGTCTATTTGCCAGCAAAAAAAGAAAAGATAAATAGATAAAGAAAATTATATTTCAGTTAAAAGCTCGGGCTAAGCTCGGGCTTTTATTTTTCCTATAAGCCTAGAATAAGAGGCAAAAAGCGGTATTCATTTTTATTAAATCCGGAATAGCTTCCTGAAAAGCCAAATACTTGAATAAAATAGGTCCAAATGCTTGAATAAAATTGGCCCAAACGCTTGTATGAATTTTAAAATAGCAAAAATAACAATAAGATCAGGCTAAAACTTTAGGAAAATTGGTTTTTTAATAATAAATATAAAAAAACTTCCTTGGAGAGATAAGTGGACGTTGACATTTAGCTACAAATTTTGTACAATATTTATAAATTAAGTAGTTTTTATTAAGCTAACTTATTGTAAATCAAGTTGCTAGTCACTAGTATAAGTGCATAAAAAATAAATGAGAGGTAATTATGAAAAATAACAAAAGACTTTTAGCAACAGCTTTAGTAACAGCTCTAGCTCTACCTGTTCTAACAGTAAGAGCAGAAGGAGAAAATCCGAACGGGGGGGGGTCAGCAGTAGATCCTGCTACAAAGGAAGAACAAAGTAATGAAGTAAACCCCAAATCTGAACCTAATTTACAACCACCAGCAGGTGTAGGACAAACAGAATCTACAGAACCTACTGTACAACCGTCAGCAACTCCAACCGATGGTGAAGCTGATGGCTCAGAAAAAAGTGACAGTGGAGCCAATGGTAAAGGTGAAGCTTCTGCAAGCACACCGGAAGTAGGCTTAGAGAATACAGATTCTAATAGTCCTAAAATACAAGTATTTGCAGCTACTACAGAGCCTGCCTCTGTTGAGGAAAATCGAGAAACCGGTGAAGAATATGAAACAGTTACCGAAATTGATGAAAAAATTGATTCAGTAATAGAAAAAATACCTGACAAAGAAGGTTCATATTCACCTGATTTTGATAAAGAGAATAATACGGTAACTATTTACGTAGATAATCGTGATGAGAAATTAATTGATACTATTTCCGGTCTAGAGGGTACCGGTGTAAAGACGGGACTTATAGATCTCCTAAATGATTCTAATATTACAAAAATAAAAGTTGGAGATAAAGAACCTATTGAATTTGAAATGAAAAATGCATTTACTATTGCGTTTGATATAGCAAAAGGAGTCCTGGGAAAAGATGAATTGGGATTTGAAGATTTAGAAATAGATTTATCTGATTTTATTGATAAAAAATTGGATCTTAATTTTGTAATAGGTGATGGAGAAAGTGACAATTCCGAGTTAACCTATACATTTAAGGGAAAAGACATATTTGAAAAATTTATAAATCCTATGTTTGAAAATGTAAAGGAAAAAGAGGGAGTCTACCATACTGATTTTGATGAAGATAAGAGAGAAGTTACAGTCTATATAGATAATGAGAACTTATTACTAAATGATATAAGCGGTACCGGACTTATAGCAGGACTAACCGATCTTTTTGAAAATCATGACTTAACGAAGATTCAAATCGGAAATCAACCTGAAACAGATTTACAAGCTGTAAAGGATGAAGCAGACTCAAGGGGTTTTACTTTCCAAGAAAGTATGAGAAGCAGGATTATTTTAGGTCTTTGGAGAGAAGTACAAGAGAGAATAGACGATAAGACCTATGCACCGGAAAAACTTTCTGACTATAAAGATATGAGTTTGGATTTGAAACTTACCGTTGAAAGAGGAAATAATGATCCTTTTGACTTAATATATAAAATCAATGTTAAAGGCATTGACAAAGCACCAGATGAAGGTCTAGAAGCAGCAAAAGAAGCAGCAAAAAAAGCCTTAGATGATGCAGGAATAGAATCAGATTACTTTGATAAATATATTGATAGTGCAAAAACAATAGAAGGCTTAGAAACATATGTAAAAGAAGTAATAGCATCCCACGAAGCAACAGAAGCAGAAGAAGCAGCAAAAGAACTAGAAGAAGCTAAGAAAGCAGCAAAAAAAG
>JALEUV010000064.1 GCA_022780515.1 Anaerococcus sp.
TCTTCACAAGCCATAGCCATTCCAATAGCATTCTTGGCCATGGTAATTGGTGAATATCCAATAAGTCCATCAAAACCAAGTCCAGGTATATGAAGGACATCTTCTTTTAAGAGATAAACTTCCTCTGATTTGTGATTGTATATATAGAAGATTTCTCCATCTCCACTTCTCATAACAGTCATCTTGTTTGGCATTAGTGGATAGAGGCCAATAACCTCATTTCTTCCATTACGAATTATCTGAGCGTAGGCATTACCCCAAAGTAGTAGATGGGTCATTAGTGTTTCTCTAAATACAAAGGAAGTCATTTCAGTATTTGGTTCATCGTGTAAAAGAAAATATATGGCGTGGTCTTTTGCTTTTTCCTTTGAGTTTGAATCTCCTCTTTTATATAGATGAAGAGGAAGACCTGCTGAGGTTTCAGCAAGAACTCTCACACATGAATAAACTGCCGTCATCTGCATAGCAGTAAATTCGTTGACATTCCCTCCTGCTGTTGATCTCCCAAATAAAAAAGACGATGAAGATATCCTCTCCCCGTCTTTAGGTTTGTCTCTCGACTTACCTGTGCCCTTATGGGTAAATATTAAATTTAAAATGTTTATATTACCACATCCTAAAATTAGCCATAAGAAAAGCACCTACTAATGTAGATGCTAAAATTTATTTTTTTCTTTCTTCAATGAGTTTATTATATTCATCTTCTAGTTTTTTTCTCTCCTCTTTAGGTAACTCCATTGCTAGTCTAGAACTTATGGAAGA
Organism: Anaerococcus sp.; assembly: GCA_022780515.1. Lineage (GTDB taxonomy): Bacteria > Bacillota > Clostridia > Tissierellales > Peptoniphilaceae > Anaerococcus. Next base: position 763 of record JALEUV010000064.1, read on the forward strand.
TATTCTAAAATCAAGTAATAAACTATTTCTATCCTTGCCATTTATTGTCTTCTTATTTCTACTTTTGTATTGTGATAAATTACCTTTAAAACTTTTGATTCTTTTATCTTCTATAATTAAAAGTGTATCTGCTAAGTTATTTATAAACTCCTCATCATGACTTACAAATATAAATGGTCTATCATAAGATTTCAATAGATTTTCCAAGCTTTCTATAGCATTTATATCTAAAAAGTTTGTTGGTTCATCAAAAATAAGATAGTTAAAATCAGATGTTAATATTTTAGCCAATTTTACCTTGGCTTTTTCTCCATCACTTAAAATACTTACAATCTTGTAGACATCATTAGTCTTAAATCCTAATCTTGCAAGGACAATCCTTGTCATTGTTTCGTCATGTATAGACGTATTTAATACATTTGATAGAATATCAGCGTCCTCTTCTAAAATATCACTCATTTGACTAAAATAACCTATTTTAAGATTTGGATGCACCCATACATTTTCTTTACAGAGAATCATATTTAAAAGTGTGGTTTTCCCACTTCCATTTTCTCCTATAAGAGCTACTTTAGAATTATTTTGTATTTGAAAGTTTGATTTTTCAAATAAAATCTTATTTCCAAACTCTTTATTTAGCTTTTCTCCTCTTATCAAAATTTTAGAGTGTAGTCGTTTATTATCAGGAATGGATAGTTGTATTTCTGTATCTTCTTTAGGTTTTTCTTTTACTTCTAGTTTATTTATTCTGGACTCTACAGATTTTACTTGTTTATCTAGTTTTTTCTTGTTTTCTTGACCGCCCATCTTATGGAGTCTTGCTTCTGAGTTTCCCATCCTTTTAGGCGTGGTTCTTACTTTTGATGATTGGTCTTTTATATTGCTAGCTAAATTTTCAAGTCTTCTTTTTTCTTTTATAAAATTTGAATACTCTTTTTCGTTAAACTTAAGTCTTCTCTCTCTTTCTTCAAGATAGAATTTGTAGTCCCCATTATATTCTTCAATTTTTCCGTTCTTTAATTCTAAAATCTTTTTACAAGTTTTATTTATGAAATCACGATCATGCGAAATTAAAAGGTATCCAATTTTTCTGGAGTTTAGCTTTCCTATAAGTTCTTCCTTTTGCTTTAAGTCTAAGTGAGATGTAGGCTCGTCGATTAATAGAAATTTAAAACTATCTGATAATAGGTCTGTTAGCTTTAATCTTTGTTCTTCGCCTGGACTGTAGTTGTCATTAGCCCTTAACTCTGATTTAGAGTAGATTTCATCAGAAAAGTATTTAACTTTACTGTCATAATTTAATAAATAACCCAGTTCTCTATCCACTCTTACTTGACCAGTACAGTCTTTATCTAAGCCTAATATTATTCTTAAAAGAGTAGTTTTACCCGTTCCATTCTCACCTATTAAGGCTATCTTATCATTTTCATCTATTGATAAACTATCAATTTCAAATAGTCTTCTA
>JALEUV010000056.1 GCA_022780515.1 Anaerococcus sp.
TCTGTATGCGATATAGATGAAGAAAGACTAGAAAAAATAAGAAAAGAAGTTGACCTTGATGAAGAATATATCTTCTCATCTACTGAAGACTTCTTCAAAAAAATGGACCAAGAAGTCTTCTGTGATGCAATAATAATTGCGACAAATGATAGAGACCACTATAAGACAACAATGAAAGTATTAGACTATCCTGTCCATGTCCTACTCGAAAAACCAATTAGTGGAAACAAAAAAGAAGTAGTAGATATAGCCAAAAAATCCGAAAACATGGATAGGGTCTTTATGATCTGCCATGTATTAAGATACGCTCCACTATACAAAAAAATAAAAGAGCTTCTTGATAAGGGAGAAATAGGAAAAATAATGAGCATAAACCATAACGAAAACATAGGCTACTACCACTTTGCCCATTCCTTCGTAAGAGGAAACTGGTCAAATGCTGAAAAAAGCTCACCACTAATCCTACAAAAATCATGCCATGACATGGACATCCTCCTCTACTTCATAGGAAAAAAACCATTGAGCCTATCAGCCTATGGCCACCTCTCCTACTTCACAAAAGAAAACCAACCAGAAGGAGCAAGTTCAAGGTGCCTCGATTGTAAATACCAAGACACCTGTGTATTCTCATCAAAAGACTTTTACACCTCAAACAAGGGTAGAGGCTGGAGAAACGTAGTAACAGACGATGCAACTAAAGAAGGTCTAGAAAAAGCCCTAAGAGAAGGACCTTATGGAAGGTGTGTATACGATAGCGATAACACCGTATGCGACCACCAAGCCATAGCCATAGACTTTGAAGATGGAGTAAACGTCGTATTCAACCTATCAGCCTTCTCCAATGAAGTTCACAGAAACATCAAAATAATGGGAACCAAAGGAGAACTTATAGCAGATGACCACACAAATGAAATAACCATCAGAAGATTTAAGGAAGATACTTCTATAACCTACAAAGTCCAAGCAGAACATGGCCACGGTGGAGGAGACTATGGACTAATGGATGCCTTCTACAAGGCAATCAAAGGCGACAAGGCAGAAGTTCTAAGTGGAGCAAGAGAATCCGTACTAAGCCACTTAATGTGTTTTGCAGCAGAAGATAGCAGACTCAATAAGAAGATGGTAGAGTTTAAGGAAGAAATTTAATATGAGTAGTCTTTTATTTAAAAATTTATCCAAAGTTTATGAAAATGGCTATAAGGCTGTAACCGATTTTAACCTAGAAATTAAGGATAATGAATTTATAGTTTTTGTTGGTCCTTCGGGTTGTGGAAAATCTACAACCCTTAGGATGATAGCTGGACTAGAAGATATAACAGAGGGTGAAATATCGATAGATGGAAAAGTGATAAACGATATTTCTCCAAAAGATAGAGATATAGCTATGGTATTTCAAAATTATGCCCTATATCCTCATATGACAGTTTATAATAATATGGCTTATGCCCTAAAAAATGATAAAATTGATAAGGAAGAAATAAAGAAAAAAATTACCAATGCTGCAAAACTTCTTCAAATAGAAGAATATTTAGATAGAAAACCTAAGCAATTATCTGGAGGACAAAAGCAAAGGGTTGCTTTGGGTAGAGCACTCGTGAGAAATCCTAAAGTATTTTTGATGGATGAACCACTTTCAAACTTAGATGCTAAGTTGAGAGGCCAAATGAGAACAGAGATAAATAAGCTTCATAAGTCTCTAAATACAACATTTATATATGTTACTCATGATCAAACAGAAGCAATGACTCTAGGTGATAGAATTGTAGTAATGAGGGATGGATTTATCCAACAAGTAGATACTCCATACAATCTATATCATAAACCAGTGAATACTTTTGTAGCTGGATTTATAGGATCACCTCAAATTAATTTTTTAGATATATCTTTAATAAATAAAAATAATAAGATTTATGGTATTTTAGATGATAAAGAATTTTCTTTGGAAAATCCTAACTTAGCTAAGTATAAAGAAGTAAAAATGGCGATAAGACCAGAAGAGATACATTTTACACCTTTTGAAGATTCGATTTCTTTAAATGTAAAAATCAACATAATTGAAAATTTAGGAGATCATCAGATAATATATGTACTTTTTGGAGATAGGGAAATTATAATGATAGATTATAAGAAAACCTTATTAAAGCAAAATGATTATATAGATATTTATATAAATAAGAAAAATTTGCTGTTCTTTGACAAAGATTCAACATGTAATATAGATAATATAAATTAAAAAATGTAAAGAAATAGAAATATACAATGACAGTAACTAAATTAATAATTAGTGAGTATATGATACTAACGACTTATTATAAACAATATTTTGGCAGTTTATGTAAAATTAATTAGTGCATAAATATTTAAAATGGAGCTTGATGATTTAGATATTTTGTGGGTCTATAATCGAGCTCCATTATGTTATGTTTAAAAATTTATAAATTTTATTGCTTAGAATAATATACGCCATATAAACTATTCAAAACAAGTTACCTGTTTTTTATATTTACTTATATATTTAAAATTAAAGCTGTTTTTATAAATAAACTCTAATCGAATTGATGTTTTATTGCTTATTTAAACAAGAATTAAGTATTTCATTCTTATTATATAGGAATAATATAGTAACAATACCTTATAATTATGCTAGAATTTACTAAGTAACACCATATATTTATAATATATCTATCAGAATTAACCAGTCTAATCTGTTTAAGACTCATATATACCATAATAAAGTCTTTTATAAAATTAACTCACATCAAAAAATAGTTTTTAGTCTAACTTTTGGGAATCATTACACTACAAAGTTGGAGATTTTATTTGATTTGGTTATTACCTATCCTAATAAAAAACTTTATTTTAATTAAGAATTGTTGTATAATAGGATATATAGCATATAACGTTTTCACAAACGAATGGAGGAATATATGAAAAATAAATTTAAAGCCCTTATGGCATTATCACTTGCAGGACTCCTTGCTTCTTGTGGAGGAAAGTCTAATGAAAATGGAGCAGAAGAAGCGAGTTCTGCTGATCCTAGCCAAGTATCAGGGACTTTGAGTGTTCAAGTTGAAGAAGATTGGCTAGACCATTATGAGAAGGCTGCAGCGAGAGTTAAGGAAAAGTATCCAGACGCAGAAATTGAATTTAAGACAGTAAGTTCTTTTGACCACCTAGATATAATCGATGCGACAGATGCATCTAATGAAGATGTAGCAGATCTTTTTGCTATACCAGCAGATAGACTCTATGGTTTAGTAGGAAATGATGTTTTGGGAGCTCTTGATTCTAAGACTCTAGCAGAAGAAATAGGTGGTTGGGATGATTTTGATGCTGGTATTGGTGGCAATTTCAATATAGATGGTGAATATTTTGCCTTCCCTTATAATATTGAAACTCTTATTACCTATGTAAATACAGCCAACGCCGAAGCAAATGGAGTAAATAAGGATGAGCCTATTGAAATAGGAGCAGAAGGTAAGGATGCTGCTACAGTTCTTTTCCCAATATTTGATGCTTGGTATGGTGTAGCCGCCACAAACTCTTCTGGAATAGAGCTTCTAGGTATGAAGGAAGATGGATCCTTGTATTCTGACTTTACCAAGGAATGGTCTGAGTTAGAAGATGAGAAGAAGGCAACAGTAAAGGCCATGTATGATTATTGGAAGCAACATAATGATGCTGGAAGTGAATTATTTGACCCAGATGCTGGTTGGGGCTATATAGATAAAGAATTTACAACAGGCAACAAGGGTGTTGCAAGGCTTGGCGGAGCTTGGGATGCTGCAAGTATATCTGAGCAAGCAGGAGAAGGCAACCTAGAAATCTTCCCAATTGACCACCTAACCATAGCGGGTAAGCCACTTAACCACTGGCAAGGCGGATGGGGACTTGCAATAAATGCTAGGATTGAAGGAGATGCCAACAAGGAAGCCATAGCTAATGAAATGATTAAAGAAATTGTAAATCCAGAATATGCCCTTGACCTATACAAAGCAACAGGAAAGGTTTTGGAAAATGTAAAGAATGAAACCTACCAAGAATCAGACCTTCCAGATTCTGACAAGGCTATAATTGATGCTACAATCAAGTCTTATGAAAATGCTCCAGCTAGACCATTATTTAAAGAGTGGGGAAGTGTATGGGATTCTTATAAGAATGCTATCCTATCATGGAACTCTGTAAAACCTGCTAGCGAAGAAGATGCTTACAATGAATTAAAAGCATCATTTGATGCTATGATGGCAAATTTTAACAACTAGAAATATAAGTGCTGCTTGAGGAGACCTTGGGCAGCACTTTAGAATGTTATGACGATTAATTACAAAAAAGAAAGAAGAGATAAGTTTATACTCAAGGTTTTAATAGTGTCGGCCCTACTGATCTTAGCCTATTCATTAGAGGCCTTGATGCTGGCAAAGGATATGGGTCTATATAAGGAGATTTATGCTATGAACCAAGGACTTTCCTATGGGGCCTATCTCAATACTGTTATAGGCAGTTTTTTGATTAGGGTAGTTAGTCCTGTCGCTATTTCACTCTATACATTTTTTATGATTCATAAGACGGGAGTAAACCTAACCTACAAGATATTTTTTGCTGGTATGACCTTGATTGAACTTGTAAACATAATATTTCAATTTAGAATAGTCTCGATATTTTATTATATAGAAATTATTCTGAATATTATTTTATTATTTATTATTGGAAGAGAGGAAAGGATGTAGGTATGAAGTATGAAAAATACCTTATAGACGAATTAGGAGAAAAACATCCTAGGAAAAACCAGTATATAATTGACTTGATAAGGGCAGAGGAAGAAGCTAAGGTTAAAGTATCTAGCAAGGACCACCCTTATAATAAGGCAATAGAAAAATATAAGAAAGACAAGAAAGAGCTTTTAAAGAAGGCTCAAGAATCTTACAAGGGAAATTCTTCTAATATACCTTCTGATAGGAAGCTAAAGGACCTCTACAAAAGAAAATTCATAGCAGAGGCTATGATAGACTTTTATGATAAAAATAAGGACCTATCTTATGATAGCGAGCTTGATTATAAACTTTATAGTCTTGAATTAGAAGAAATCCCAAAGATTATAGATAATTATAGGGACTTAAGTCAAAGCTATGATAAGGCCCAAAAAAGGCTAGATGCCTTGACAAATGATGAAATAGGAGCTTCTAAGAAAAAAATTGATGAAGATAAATTAAGGCTAAAGGAAGCCTATGATAGGGACCTCGCATCACTTAAAGAATCCTACAAGGAAAATATAATTTCTAAAAAGGCTTATAAGAGTGAAAAAGACCAGCTAAAGCAAAGGTTTAAGGAACAAAATAAGGCCATAGAATATCAAAATCCAGCAACTTCTATAAAAGAAGAGCTAGAGAATCTAAAGTATAGGATGGATAAGGACCTAAAAAGAGATTTAAAGATCCTAGAAGGTGATAGGGCAGAGCTAAGGCGCAGGACTCCTGTAGAAGTAACCAAGACATCTGCCTTTAGGTCTATCCTATCAGCGCCCCTACCAGGACTTGGACAAATCTTAAATGGTCAGCTAATTAAGGGAGCCTTGTTCCTTGTAGCTTCACTTTTTATCTACCTTATAGCCATGCCCTATGCCCTAGGATTTGGTAACTACCAGGGTCAAGGCCTTGCAGGACTTATAAACCTTGCCCAAGGGGGTAAGAGGCTAGATAGGTCAATCCTCTTTATGATAGAGGGAATCTTGGCCTTAGTTTTTGTAGTCCTTGCTGTATTTATTCTTATAATGAGCTTTAAGGATGTAAGAAAAGTAGAAAAGCGAGAGATGGCTGGTATTAGGCCTAATAATTTCTTTGAGACTAAGAAATATATTACTTCTGAGGGCTTTCCTTATTTGATAACAGCTCCTGCCCTTTTGATAATCGTTTTTATAGTGATAGTTCCGATATTAACTGCAGTTTTGATATCCTTTACCAATATGGATCCTCAAAATCAAAATAAGTTTAATTGGATAGGACTATCTAATTATCTAACGATTGCAAGGGGTAAGGGGATAGCCGGTCAGGCCTTCTGGCACATCTTTGGCTGGACTATAGTATGGACTCTGGGTGCATCAACCCTCGCTATCCTATTAGGTTTTGTCTTTGCCCTTATGGTTAATAACGAAAGAGTTAGGGGGAAGAAATTCTTTAGGACAGTTTACTTGTTACCATGGGCAATCCCTGCCTTTATTACCATCATGTTCTTTTCTATAATGACAAGTCGTGGGGGCATAATAACTGAAACGCTAAATTCGCTTTTTGGCATAGGGCTCGATATCAAAAACAATACCATGCAAACAAGGCTTGCCCTAATCCTCCTTCAAGGTTGGTTGGGTCATTCCTATATCTTCCTATTGACAACGGGAGTTTTGCAAGCAATACCAAAGGATTTATACGAAGCTGCAAGCATTGATGGAGCGACAGGTATCCAAAGGACCTTCAAGATTACTATTCCTTTGGTCCTATTCCAAATAGCCCCTATGCTTATTAACCAATACACCTTTAACTTTAATAACTTCTCAATAATTTACCTCTACAACCAAGGTGGGCCATTCAATCCTCAGGTTTATGGTAACTTGGCAGGAAGTTCAGATATCTTAATCTCCTACATCTACAAGCTAACTATGGAGAATCAGTATCAAGCTATAGGTGCTGCAATTACAGTCTTTATATCCATAATTCTTATCGTGATTTCATACTTTGGATATAAAAACTCTTCAGCCTTTAAGGAGTATTAGTATGTTTAAGAAAAATAAAAAAGAAAACTTATACCTATCAGACCTCCAACCCTTGAGTACGGCAGGAAAGCTTGTTTTGGCTATAAGTTACCTTATATTGTTTATTTGGGCAGCTATTATCCTTGTTCCCTTGGTTATAATGGTCATCTCATCCTTTAATGGAAACCAAGGTCAATATATTTCCATGAATGGGGCCTTTGTATTTTCCCTAGAGAACTTCACCTACCTATTTAAAGAAACAGAGTTTTTGAGGTGGGTATGGAACACATTAAAGATTGCTACTGCAACCACCCTCCTAACCTTGATTTTTGTATCCTTTACAGGTTATGCCTATTCAAGGTTTAGATTTAAGGGCAAGAAGGCAAGCCTTATTACTATAATGCTTGTTCAAATCATCCCAGCCTTTGCAGGAATTACAGCCTATTATGCTATCCATTCTATAGTATCGGGGGTCTTACCTGTATTTTCAAGGTCTGCTATGCTAATCTTAATATATTCTGGTGGCTCTATTGCGACCAACACCTTTATACTAAAGGGTTACTTGGATAGTATTTCCAAGGAATTAGATGAGGCGGCCAAGATAGATGGTTGTTCTAACCTCCAAGTCTATAGGCTAATTATCATGCCATTGGCAAGGCCTATGCTTGCAATAATCGCCCTCCAATGCTTTATAGGGCCATTCTTGGACTATATGATGCCAAAAATACTTTTGACAAATCCGAGCGAGTACACGCTTGCGACTGGCTTGTTTACCCTAATAAATGATGTGAGAAATATGAATCAACCAGCCTTTGCAGCTGGAGGATTTTTGTCAGCCATTCCTGTAATGCTTCTTTTCTTGGCCTTACAAGATGAGCTTGTCGGTGGACTTTCTTCAGGTGCAGTTAAGGGATAGGAGTTAAAAATGAGAGTAACATTAGATAATATAGGTAAAAAATACGAGGGACGTGAGAAATTTACCATAAGGCACATTAACCTCGATATAGATGATAAAGATTTTTGTGTAATACTTGGACCTTCTGGTTGTGGTAAGTCAACTCTTTTGAGGATGATTGCGGGACTTAACTCAATAACAGAAGGTACCCTCAAATTTAATGATAAGATTATGAACAAGGTCGAGCCAAAGGATAGGGATATAGCCATGGTTTTCCAATCCTATGCCCTCTATCCCCATATGACAGTCTATGATAATATGGCCTTCTCCTTGAATATGAAGAAGGAAAGAAAAGAAGTCATAGATAAGAGGATCCAAGAAGTAGCCAAGATTTTGCAACTAGAAGACTATCTTTATTCAAGACCTTCAGACATATCAGGTGGTCAGAGACAAAGAGTAGCCTTGGGTAGGGCCATAGCCAGAAACCCTGCAGTCTTCTTGATGGATGAGCCTTTGAGTAACCTTGATGCCAAGCTTCGTGAGCAAATGAGGGTTGAGATAGTAAGGATTCACAACCAACTCGATACTACAAGTATCTATGTAACCCATGATCAAACCGAGGCTATGACTATGGCTACCAAGATAGTCTTGTTAGATAAGGGAATTGTCCAACAGGTAGGAGCCCCATCAAAATTTTACGAAAAACCAAACAACCTCTTTGTAGCAGGCTTTATAGGATCACCTACCATGAACATTATGAAGGGTAAGATTGACAATGGCCTCTTTGTCAATGAATCAGGAGAGGTTAGGGTTAGGCCAAGCGAGAAGGACAAGGCGAAGATAAAATCCTACGAGGGTAAGAATATATACCTAGGCATAAGGTCAGAAAGATTTATTTCTGAGAAACGTGATTACAACAATATAAGTGTCACGATCGATGTAATCGAGATGCTAGGCAAGGAACAACTCCTATATAGCAAACTAAAAGATGGCACCAACCTAACCATCAGCCAACCTGGCTATATAGACTTTGCCAAGGGAGAAAGTCACGACTTTACCCTAGATCCTGAAGCCCTCCACTTCTTTGATGGAGAAAGCAAGGAAAGGATTAATTAAGAACTTAGAGAGCTTTTGTGAGAGCAGAGGCTCTTTTTTGCTATAAAAGTGTATAATATAAGATAGTTTAGGAGGGCTTATGGCTAAGGTAAAAAAACTTTATGAATGTGGAGAGTGTGGCCACAGACAGGCAGTATGGGCTGGTCAATGTCCATCTTGCAAGTCTTGGGGGAGCCTTAGAGAAGTTAGTGTCAAGGAAAATAAGAATAAAAGCGAAGAGCTTCTTCCAGATAAAAATGCCAAAAAATTGGGCGAAGTCGTAACAGATAGCTCCCTTAGGATAAAATCATCCTATGAGGAGTTTGATAGGGTTGTAGGAGGTGGACTAGTTAGGGATTCGGTATCTATTCTTACAGCGAGACCTGGTGCCGGCAAGTCTACCCTCCTCCTCCAACTATCCAAGTCATATGCAGACCTTGGCTATAAGGTAATCTATGTATCAGGAGAAGAAAGTGAGAGCCAAATTAAGTCAAGGGCCGATAGGATTATGGACACCTTGCCCGATAATATCTGGATACTATCTACAAATTCTATGGACCTTGCTATAAAGGAAGTTGAAAGAGTCGATGCAGATATAGTATTTTTGGACTCTATCCAAACCTTTAGCCTCATGGAATTTGACAACAAGGCAGGAAGTCCGACCCAGACCATAGAAGTTGCGGGCAAGGCAGTCGAGATTAGCAAGGATGGAGATAAGAAAAGGGCTCTAATTATGATAGGGCATATGACCAAGAAGGGGGAAATGGCAGGCCTTAGGACCCTGGAGCATTTGGTAGATACAGTGATGATCCTAGATGGAGAAAGCGAAGAGGACCTAAGAGTCCTTACCACTAGCAAAAATAGGTTTGGTAGGACTGGGGAGATTGGACTATTTTCCATGAGAGAAGAAGGCCTTATAGAAATAAAAGATCCTGGCCTATACTTTATAACCGAAAGAGAAAGGCCTGTCGAAGGCTCTGCCATAGCTGTCGTAAAAGAAGGGTCTAGACTATTAGAAGTAGAAATCGAGTCCCTAGTGTCCAAATCCTTTACCCCCTATCCCCAAAGGATAGGAGATAGCCTAAGGCGAGATGACCTAAATACCCTAATATCTATCCTTGAAGAGAGGGCAGGGCTTAACCTCTATGACCTAAATGTAATCATAAAAACTACAGGAGGTCTAAAGCTTAGCGAGCCTTCAGTAAACCTCGCTATAATGGTATCCATCGCATCATCTATGCTAAAAAGACCAGTTCCAGAAAAGACAGTCTTTATAGCAGAAGTTGGACTTACAGGGGAGCTAAAAAGAGTCCCATCAATTAGACAAAGACTTAAAGAAATCCAAAGACTAGGCTACAAAAAAGCCTATATAGCTAGGGGTTCAGCTAAGCAAGAAGACTTTGATAGCCTAGAACTAGTTCAACTACCTACCATAGGAGATGTTATAAGAGAAGTATTTAAAGAAAATAGGTAAAATTTATAATATCTACACAAAAATAAGATATAATTATAATTACTAAAGAAACAAATTTGCATCTTTAGTTGAAAATAGTATAATTGTTAAACACAACGTAAGGTTGATGAAAAAAGGAGATAATAATGACAAATTTTAAAAAATACGCAGCAGTAGCTGCCCTAGCCCTTGCACTAACAGCTTGTGGCAATAATACTGAAGAAGCTGCTCCAGCAGATAACGCAGCATCAACAGAAACAACAACAGAAGCTCCTGTTGAAGAAAATGTATCAACAGAAACAACAACAGACGCAGTATCAACAGATGATGCAGTAAGCACACCATCAACAGATGTAGTATCTGAAGAAGGATCAAACTAGGATTAATATGACAAATATTAAAAAATACGCAGCAGTAGCTGCCCTAGCATTAACACTCACAGCATGTGGCAACAAAACTGAAGAAGCTGCTCCAGCAGACAATGCTGCTTCAACAGAAACTACAGAAACAACTGCAGCAAGCGGAGAAGTAGTTGGAGAAGCAACAGGTCAAGGTTACGGTGGAGAAATGAAAGTCACAGTAACACTAGACGGCGAAACAATTAAAGACATCCAAGTTGACCATAAAGAAACAGAAGATATTGGAGGAAAGGCTGTTCCAGAATTAGTTGAAGCTATCAAAGCAGCTAACGGAACAGAAGGAGTTGAAAATGTTTCAGGAGCTACAGTAACAAGTGAAGC
>JALEUV010000070.1 GCA_022780515.1 Anaerococcus sp.
TGGTAACATTGTATTCCTAACAGATAGGGGAACAACCCAATACAAGGAAGTAAGACAAGCAATAGCCTACCTAATGGATAGAAATAACTTTGTTCAATCATTTGCAGGTGGATATGGAGTAGTAACCAATGGTATGTATGGTACTAGCCAATGGATGTATAAGGAAAGAGGAGCTGATCTAGAAGCTAAATTTACCAACTACCAACTAAACCTAGATGAAGCTAACAAGCTATTAGACCAAACTCCATATAAGTTCGAAGCAGACGGTACAACTCCTTGGGATAAGGCTAAGGCAGACGAAGAATACAAGGCTAATCCAGAAGGCTTTGACTATTTCAGATATGACGAAAATGGAGAAAAACTAGTAGTTAACCAATACGGTTCAGACGAATCCCCAATCACAACACTAATTTCTAACCAAGTACCAAACAATGCTAAGCAAGTTGGACTAGAATACAATGTAACTGCAGGATCATTTGCAACCTTATTAGACTATTACTATTACCCTGATGAAGATCCAGACTACACCGCCTTCTCAATGGCTACAGAATTCGGAACACCATTTGATCCATACTACCAATACCACTCAGAAGGTTATGACAACCACACTAAGACAAACGATCCAAAGGCTGATGAAATAACAGTTAAGTTAAGAAAAACAGATCCAAGTGACAAAGAAGGTTACCTAGATAACTGGGAAGAATTTGAGCTATGGTTCAATGATTACTTACCAGAAATCCCACTTTACTCTAACCAATATCACTCAGGATTTTCAAAGAGAGTTAATGGATATGATATATGCACACCAGTATGGCAATCTGAATATCAAATCAATGCTATGACTCTAGAATAATTTATAAGTAATAAGGGGTCCACTTCGGTGGGCCTTTTAATTAACTATAAGTCCTTATAAGTCTTCTGCTTTAGTATTGTATATAAATAACGGAATTATAGGATTTTCTTGCTAAAAGTGTATAATCATAAGGAAAACCTTTATAAAAATACTCTTATATTCATTTGAATGACCCTTAAAACCTAAATTAAATTTGACAAATATAAGAATGTATATTAATATAATAATAATAAAAATTATTTAACATGGGATTAATGATGCTTTTTTAAATTCATACATATAATTGGTAAATAATTCCATAGTTAAAATAGGAAGGAAAGATATGTTTCGCTATACAATTAAGAGAATTTTAAACTTGATACCTGTAGCTCTTATTATCTCAATAATGCTATTTGCCTTCTCAAAGGCCATGCCTGGCGATCCTATCAAGGCAATGATGCCTACAACCGGTAGGATGACCAAGGCCCAACAAGAAGAGCTTTATGAAACTCTTCAAGCAAGATATGGGCTAGATAAGAGTCTACCAGAACAATATGTGAGATGGCTCACTAGAACCCTAAAGGGAGATTTGGGAGAATCTACAAGAGTAAGAAGACCTGTATCAGAATACTTGTCTGAACCACTCAAAAACACAATTTTCCTAAATATTGGATCAACCCTCATTTCCTTTGTCCTCTCGGTCTTGATAGGAATAAGGTCGGCGACGCACAAGGGAGGAATTTTTGATAAGACCTTCCAGACTCTAACCCTTATCGGCTTATCAGTACCGGTATTTTTTATAGGACTTATTTTGATATTCATCTTTGCCTTTAGGCTAGGTTGGTTTCCTGCTAATGGTATGCCTAGGGAAAATAGTTTTGGTGAATGGGTAAGGTACTTGGTTCTACCAACTGCAACCTTGACAATAGGATCTCTTGCTTCTCTATCAAGATATGTAAGAAATGCTATGCTCGATGCCCTAGACCAAGACTATATTAGAACTGCTAGAAGTAAGGGGCTTAAGGAAAAGACTGTTATCTATTCACACGCCTTTAGAAACGCCCTAATCCCTGTAGTTACATCTCTAACATGGGCAGTGCTTGGTATGTTCTCAGGTTCTGCTATTACAGAGAGGATTTTCTCTTACAGAGGAATAGGTAACGAACTTATAACTGCGGTTATGGCCCAAGACTATAATGTAATTTTGGCCTTATCAATGTTCTATGCGATTTTGACCCTTATAGGTAACCTTGTAATGGACCTTGCCTATGCATTAGTTGACCCTAGGGTTAAATTGGAGGCTTAAGATGTATACGACTTTAAAAAAATCTATGAAAACATACGGAAGCTTTTTGAAATCTTTCTTCTTAAGAGGTTTTACCTTCTCCAAGGGGGCAGAATTTGATGAGCCTAGCGTAAATAATAACCCTGATATTGATAAGTCTATCGAAGAAGATGAACTAATCAACAAGGGCAATCAAAATGTAGATATGGGACCTTCTAAGGATGATGAAAATGATAAGCTAAAAGAAGAAGCTATCATGAGTCCTGGTAGGGTTGCCCTAAGAAACTACTTTAGAAATCCGTTGGGAATTTTTGGACTTGTATTATTTGTAGCTATAGTTTTAGTAATCTTTGTAGGTTCAAAAATGCTTCCTTTCGACCAATATTATTCTCAAGGTAACTTGACCAATGTAGCACCTGGTGGGGCTTATATGAACTTCCCTAAAGACTTCGAAAAAGAAGGAGTTCAAAAGATTGCTATAGGTAATACCTTCTCAGTTGGTCTAAGTAAGGAAAATAATATCTATGTTTGGGGATCAGACAACGAAGATAAGGTTCTTCAAATACCTAACGATATTAAAAAAGCTTTAAATGAAAAAGAAATAGTAGACATTGCAGCAGGCGATAGACATGTAATTGTTGCAACAGATGATAACGAAATATATGGTTGGGGAAATAATTCTTTCAATCAAGCAGATGCTCCAGCTATGGGAGCTGACCAATTAAAAGAAGAAGGTATAGCTAAACTTGGTGGTGGAGTTCAATACTCTGTAGCCTTAACCAAGGAAAATAACCTTGTAGTTTGGGGTTCAACTCTTGCATCAAGACTTAACCTCCTACCTTCAGATATCCAAGGTCAAGTAGTTGACTTTGCTACAAACCCTATTAATATTTTGCTTATCCAAAAAGACGGATCTATAAGATTATTGGGAGTTATGGGAGCAGAAATTGACACCCAAATGCCTGAAGAACTAAAAGATGGATCTGTTAAGGTTAAGAAGGTTGCCCTAACATCATCATCAGGTGCAGCCCTTAGCGAAGATGGAGAACTCTATGTATGGGGTCCATCAAGAGAAAAATTAACAGGAGATAATATCCCTGAATTTGATGCCAAAATCGTAGATATAGCTGGATCTGATACAGTATTTACAGCCCTTGACGAAAATGGCAAGCTTTACCAATGGGGTAAGGATAACTACGGTGAGCTATCAACTCCAGAAGGAGAATATGAACAAATTTATTCTTCCTACTTCAACAACTATGCAGTAGCTAAGGAAGATGGCAATATAAAAACTTGGGGTCTAGATGGATTTAGATTTGGATCAGACGATCAAGGTCGTGATATCTTCACTAGACTAATCCACGGTGGTAAGATGACTATGATAATTTCCTTAATTTCAACTGTAATCCAAATAGGATTGGGAGTTATAATAGGTATGGTATCAGGATTCGTTGGAGGAAAGGTTGACAACGTATTGATGAGATTCTCAGAGATTATAGCATCATTCCCATTCTATCCTATGCTTATTTCCCTATCAGCCCTCCTACCTCCAGGAGCCAGCCAAGAAGAAAGAATTACCATGATAATGATCCTCCTAGGACTTCTAGGATGGACGGGTCTTGCACGTTTGGTACGTGGTCAAATCTTGGCAGAGAGAGAAAGAGACTATATAACAGCTGCGAGAGCCTTAGGTGTTAAGAGCTGGTCAATTATGATCAAGCATATCTTGCCAAATATATTATCAATAGTTATAGTTAACGCAACAATAGGTTATGCTGGAAACTTGTTAACAGAATCTGGTCTATCCTTCTTAGGTTTCGGTGTTCAAGAGCCTACACCATCATGGGGTAATATGCTAACAGCGGCTCAATCATCAGATGTACTAAACACTTATTGGTGGAGATGGGTATTCCCTGCACTAGCAGTATTCTTGACATCATTCTCTGTTAACCTAATAGGTGATGCCTTAAGAGATGCTATAGATCCAAGAGAAAATGAGAGATAGGTGAGTAAAATGTCTTTATTAGAAATAAAAAATCTTCATACCTACTTTAAAACAAGACGTGGTCTTATCAAGGCTGTAAATGACGTATCATTTACCATTGATCAAGGTAAGACCCTAGGCCTTGTAGGAGAGAGTGGATCAGGTAAGAGTCAAACTGCGATGAGTGTTTTGCAACTCTTCGAGAAAAACCAAAAAATTTATGACGGCGAAATTATCTTTGATGGTGAAAAAATATCAGATTTTAAAACCAGTCAAATGGAAGAAATAAGGGGAAACAAGATCTCAATGATCTTCCAAGAACCAATGAGTTCTCTAAACCCTGTATTTACTGTAGAAAAACAAATCTCAGAAGTGCTTAAGCTCCACAAGGGCCTTTCCAAAAAGGAAGCTGCCCAAAGATGTGAGGAGCTTCTAGCTTCTGTTAAGATTCCAAACCCACATATAGTTGCTAAGCAATACCCATTTGAACTATCAGGTGGTATGAACCAAAGAGTTATGATAGCTATGGCACTAGCCTGCGAACCAAAACTTCTTATAGCAGACGAACCAACCACAGCCCTAGACGTAACCATCCAAGCCCAAATCCTAAAACTTATGAATGAGCTTAAGGAAAAGGCTGGTACTTCTATCCTCTTCATAACCCACGACCTTGGAGTTATAAACCAAATGGCTGATGAAGTAGCTGTAATGTATTGTGGTCAAATCGTTGAGCAAAGTCCGGTAGAATATATCTTCAAACACGATATAACCGACTACAACCACCCATACACTGTAGCCCTACTAAACTCCATTCCATCCATAACATCAGATAGGAATGAGAGACTAGATATAATCCCAGGCTCTGTACCTCACCCACTTAACCTCCCTGAGGGATGTAAGTTTGCTGACAGGTGCAAGTATGCTACACAAAAATGTATAGATGAGATGCCTGACCTAGTTGATATAAACGAAAATCAAAGAATAAGATGTCACTATCCAAATAGAAAGGAGAGGGAAGCAAGTGGAAAATAAAGAAAATAAGAAGGTCTTATTTAAAGTAAGAAACCTCAAAAAATATTTCCCTCTAAAGAAAAAATCAATCTTTGACAAGGGAGCAGGTGAATATGTTCACGCTAACGAGTCTATAAGCTTAGATATCTACCAAGGTGAAACCCTAGGTTTGGTAGGAGAATCAGGTTGTGGTAAGTCTACCTTTGGTAGGACCCTCCTACAAATCTATGACCAAACAGAAGGAACAACCCTCTACTATGGAAAGACCACAGAGGAGCTTGCTCCTGAATATATGCTTGATATGATAAAGAAAATCCCTTCAAAATTCCCTAACTACCACAAGGAACTAGAAGATCTTAACAAAATCTACGCTGATTTAGAAAAGGCGACAAGTGATGAAGAACGTGCAGCCCTTAATGAAAAGGCCATGTTCAAGCGCCGTGAAATCGAAGAAGACTACCTAAATATGATAAGGATAGCTGGAGGTCTATTGACAAGCAAGGACCTTTCTAAGGTATCTGACATCCTAAAAGATAAGTACCAAGTCCTCAAACAAAGAGCCAATGTAATAAAAGATATAGAAGAAATTGAACAAAAGACTCAAATGAGATCAAGGACCTGGGAAGAATACGACAACAACCTAGCAGCAGATCCAAAATACAAGGAACTCCTAGGCAAAAAAGATAGCCTCACTAAGAAAGTTGAAGCTAAAGACAAGGATATAGATGCCTTTAGAGCGACTCTAAGCTCAAATAAAAACTTCAATGAACTAGAAGAGCTAAGAGATGATGGTATCGACCTATCAGAGTTAAATGCAGAAGAGATGAGAGGCCTACGTAAGGACCTACAAATGATCTTCCAAGACCCATATGGTTCCCTAGATACCAAGATGACAGTAGGAAATATAATCGGTGAAGGAGTCCTTGGCCACAACCTCTTCAAGAGTAGAAAAGAAAAGGGCTACAATGAATATATAAGAGAAACCATGGAAAAATGTGGACTAGCTCCATACTTCCTCCACAGGTATCCTCACCAATTCTCAGGTGGACAAAGACAAAGAATCGGTATAGCAAGAGCCCTCGCCCTAAAACCTACCTTCATAGTATGTGATGAGGCTGTATCTGCTCTTGACGTATCAATCCAATCACAAATTATAAACCTACTTCAAGACCTTAAAGATCAAAACAACCTAACCTACCTCTTCATAACCCACGACCTATCAGTAGTAAAATATATCTCTGATAGAATAGGAGTAATGTATCTGGGAGTATTGGTTGAATTATCTGAGTCAGAGAGAATCTTCGAGAACCCTCTCCACCCTTACTCCAAGGCCTTGCTAAGGGCAATCCCTAGGACAGACGTGGACCAAGGTCAAGAACTTCAAACCATAGAAGGGGATATACCATCAGCAGTAAAACCACCAAAGGGATGTAGGTTCCACACAAGATGTGAATATGCTATGGATATATGTTCTCAATATGAACCTGAACTAAAAGAAGCAGAACCAGGCCACTTCGTAGCTTGTCACTTGATGGACGTATCTGAAGAAGAAAAACAAAGGGCTTATGATAAGAATAAGTCTGAGAAAAAAGCTCTAGATCAAAAACTTGAAGAGATGAGTGCTATATGAAAGGACCTATAGACAGGTTTAAAGAAAAAAATAGCGAATATGTATACGAAAAACAAAGCCTCTTAGATAAGGATAACCTAGAAAAAGGAGATAGACTAGCAATGTTTCTTGCGGCTATGAAAACTTTTATGCCCGTAGTCCTTCTAGTCCTCTCGCCCCTTATCTTATTGGCAATATTCCTATAAGAGCTCCCCTATAGGGGGGGCTTTTTTAATATAAAAAATATAGGGTAAATATTATGCTCGTAATGATATCCCATGTGTCTGATGATAATAAAAAACTTTATGATGAAGTCATAGAATTGAAGTAGTTAAAAGGACCTACTTGCCTTACAGCATTAACTTAGGGGCAAGATGGTCCTTATTTTTTCCTTATCCTAAAGGCTCAAGAGATTCTCCTCCAATCCTTATTCTTTAGATTATCCAAGTTTTCCCTGTTATTTTTAAAGAATTTCCCAGAAAAAGAAACTTCATAGGCGATTTTTTTACCTAGGTGGCTAAAGGATAGGATGGCCTTATTGGATTTTTCGCTTAATTCAAAGTCCTCTATCTCATGCCAAGGCATCAAAACAAAGTCCCCCTTTAGGCTATTAGAAATTTCCTTTTCGTTAATCCCTTTCTCGTCAAAAAAGATAAGAAAGGTTCTGTTTGAATCAAAGGTGTAAAGCAAATTGCTGGCAAGTAGCTTAGCTAGCCCCTTCTTTGCATCATTATGTTTTAAAACTATGAGATAATCATGAGTATTGCCGAAGATATCTTTTACCTTCTCTTCAATTTTCTCTGAATCGTTAAATATGAGTCCCATATGATCTCCTTACTTAAAAATAAAAACTTCTTTGATATCCTTATCCAAAACCTTGCAAATCTTATAGGCAGTTTCTAAGGTGGGGCTAATGCTCTTATTTTCATAGGCCATGATAGATCTTCTCTTTAGACCAACAGCCCTCGTTAGCTTATCCTGAGATAGGCCCTTTGCCTTCCTAAATTCTGCTATCCTATTATCAATTTCTACTTCGATACTATCACCCTCCTCTATATTTCAGTTACATTTATAGTACACATTTTGTTACATTTATAGTACTACAGTTTTTTTAGTTTAGACAGCTCTTGCCATTAAAACATATTTATTTGTCCTATACAATTTACTCCCATATTATTAATACTTGAAAATTGGCAAAGTTATCATATAATTAAAGTGTAAATACAACTAATTAGAGATATTTGTTTAAAAATTTAGGAGTGAAACTGTGAAAAAATACGAAACGGACGAATTGACTATTTATTGGGACCCTGATATATGTCAACATGCTGGCAAATGCACAAAGGGCCTACCTGATGTTTTTGATGTAGAAGAAAGACCTTGGGTCATGCCTGAGAAATCATCAGCTGAAGAGATAATGAAGGTAATAGATAAGTGCCCATCCAAGGCCTTATCATACGAAGAAAAGTAGGAGATTATTATGGTAGAAATTTTTTTTGAAGATGATAATAAGAGAGCAGCTGCTTATGATGAGGGTAAGTTAATAGGAGAGAGCACCTTTAGAGCAAAAGAAGATATATGGATAATAGACCATACCTTTGTAGAAAATGACTATAGGGGTCAAGATATAGCTGCAAAGCTTGTTAATCAAATTGTGATTACAGCTAGGGAAAGGGGCAAGAAGATAATTCCCCTCTGCCCATTTGCCAAAAAAGAGTTTGATAAAAAGGAAGAATACAGAGACGTACTAGCAAAATAGTGGATTTATAGGAACTTCTATAGGAACTAAGGAGAAGATATGAAAGTTAAAAATTATATTGACTTACAAAAAGCCATAGACTTAAACGAAGATATAGAGCTAACTAATTCAATAAATGCAGTAGATACAATCAAACTAAATAAGGGCCAAAAGATCTTTTCTAATGAAGAGAACCTACTTTTAAGCTTTATAAATGGAGACGGTCTTGCCCTAAGTGGAGATAATGAAATATCCAATGTAGCTATCCAAACTACACCTAGTAGAAGGGCCATCTACATTGACTCTAAGGAAGAAGACCTCGGAGAGATCAAATTAAATAACCTAACCATAACAGGTATGGTCCAACTACTAACTAGGGGCAATAACAAGAAATTATCAGTAAAAATCGAGACCCTAGATATCCTAGCAGCTGATGCTAGAAATTATCCAGAAAGACCTATGAAGTATGGAGTAAATGTTTACCAAGGTGCCCTTACCATATACAACTTCAACCCAAAAGAGGGCAGTGAAATCAGGGTAAGTGCTGAAAATATCTCCCTGGGTAGACAAAAAGCTCCTGTAATAGGAAGTGGAGTATTTATCTCAGGCTTCAATGATGAATCGGGAAAAGTTATAATAGAGAAATTAACAACCAATGATATCTATACAAATGGTATGATTCCAACAGGTCAACCTAACCTCATTACTGGAGCTATATTTATAGTTTACGGTGCCCATGCCAAGGAAATAATATCCAAGGGTAAGACTGTAACCTACGGCACAAACGATATGGTACTTGATGTGTGGGGAGAAGTTGATGATTGGATAAGCAAGGACAAGATCCTAAGCTATGGTTCAAGTGCTATAGGCTTTGTAAACTTCGGTTACGTTAAAAATTATAGGGCAGAAGCAGAAGTTAAGACTTTTGGTCTGGGAGCTAGGGGCTTCAACCAATATGATGGAAGCATAGAAAATGCTGAATTCAAATCAATAAAGACCCTGGGAGATGGATCAATAGGCATGCAATTTTCCAAACCTGTAGGAACAATCACCATCAAAGAAGACGTAGAAACAACAGGCTCAACAGGAGAAACCCTAGTAAAGGGAGAAATAAAAGAACTCCAAGCTGACGGAATAAGCGTCCTAGAAGGTGGAGAAATCGAAAAACTAGTAGTAGAAGGTAACCTAACTGCCAAGGGAGAAGAAGTAGTAGCCTACCATGTAAATGGTGGAAAGGTAAAATCTTTTAAACTAAAAGGCAAAATTTCTGTAGAAAATGAAAACTCTAAAGAAGTCCTAATAGAAAATAACGGCGAAAGCGACCTAACAGACCTAAGAGAATATTAATAGATTAAAGAATAAAACAAGAATCCAGTCGAATAATGACCTGAACCCCAAAATCCGGAATACGGATGGAGGGGTTTTAGTATGCCAAAATACACAAAAGAATTTAAAATAAAATTAATATTAGAATATCTTTCAAGAGAAACTGGTGGTTATG
>JALEUV010000078.1 GCA_022780515.1 Anaerococcus sp.
TGATAAAGCAATCTATATACCAGTATCAGAATATAATAATAAGTTTTCTAATAGGACCCATCTTGGATTTGGATTGGTAAGATATGAGCTTAAAATGATGATAGAGGAATTAAGATAACAAAATTTATAAGGTGGAGTTTACACAAAAAATTTGACACTACCTAGATTATGTGGGATATTTATAGTAAATTAATATATTAAAATGTAATGAATGGTTTAAAAATCTATATGATCTTGGCATATAAATATTTTCAATTTAAGTTTAAAGTACCCATATATTCATATCAAGATAGTTGACTTTCTTTATCGAGTGGTGTATGGTGTTATAGCGAACACCTGATTGAGGAAATTTTATGAAAGTTTTTATTAGAAAAAATATTTTAAATATAGTAACGGTTCTAGTTATGATTATTTTTGCGGCCTTGGGTTTTTATGGTTACAGGGTCGGACTTTTTAATTCGTTAGATACCTTTAGGGCCTATGTCCTCTCTAAGGGGAAGCTAGCTCCTATATTTTTTATGTTAATTCAAATAATCCAAGTAGTTCTACCAATTATTCCTGGTGGCCTTACCCTTGTTTTTGGAGTTGTAATTTTTGGGGCTTTTTGGGGCTTTATCTACAATTATATTTCGATTTGCCTAGGCTCTATCCTAGTCTTTCATATATCAAAGACTTTTGGCAAGTCTATAGTCTTAAAGATTTTTGGTGAAGAAAAGTATAATAAATATAGCTCTAAGTTAAGTGAAAAGTCCTACGAGAAATTTTTTGCCCTGGCAATATTATTCCCTGTAGCCCCTGATGACTTCCTATGTTATTTGACAGGTCTTTCAGATATGTCCCTAAGGAAGTTTTCTACAATAATATTTTTGTTTAAGGGACCTTCAATTTTTATGTATTCTATGGCCTGGGTTTTGGGTTTAGACTTTTTATTTAAGAAATTTATTTAAGGAGGAGATATGAACGCTAAAGAGTTTTTGTTGTTCTTCCCAGCTGCCTTTCTTATTATTACAAGCTTTGTATGTAATACTGTAAAGGATAAGAGGATAAATACCAGGTATGGTTATAGGTCAGAACTCTCTATGAAAAACAAGCAAAATTGGTACTTTGCCAACCGATACATGGCCAAGGGTACCTTAGGCTTAGGTCTATTATTTTTTATCATCGGTATACTTATCTATAAGTTCCTAGAGGCAAGTACTCTGATAGTTGTCCTAGTCTTGATAAGTGAGTTTATGGCATATATAGTTCTAGGCATCACCCTAGAAAATAGACTTAAAAGCGTCCACAAAAGATAAGAAAAAGCTGCTGCAAAATTTATCCTGCAACAGCTTATTTTTATGAGTAAAGTTCGGCTTGGGTAGTAAACATTTTTTTGTAAAGACCATCTTCCTTCATTAGGTCATCGTGGCTTCCATTTTCCTTAATAAATCCATCATCGCAGACTATAATCCTATCAGCGTATTTGGTCGATGATAGCCTGTGGGAGATGAAGAGGGAAGTCTGACCCTTGGATATTTCTAGCATCTTTTCAAAGATATCCTGCTCACTTCTTGGATCTAGGGCGCTGGTTGGCTCATCCATTATGAAGAACTTGCCCCCATGGATCATGGACCTTGATAGGGCGATCTTTTGACCTATTCCTCCTGATGGCTCTATGCCTTCTTCATCGAAGAGGTTGGTTAGGTAGGTATTATCGCCTTTAGGCAGGGAAGTCACCCAATCATATATGCCCAAGAGCTTTAAGGATTTATATATTTCTTCTTTTTTGTCCTCGCTAATGTTTTCTGCCTTATCAGCTGTAATATTTTCATTTACCCTAAAAGGGAATAGTCTAAAGTCTTGGAAGGTAGGAGATAAGATCTTGTAATAGTCTTCTTTACTTATATCTCTTAGGTCTACACCGTTTATTAGGATAGCCCCCTCGCTTGGTTCATAGAACTTGCAGAGGAGCTTGACTATGGTAGACTTACCTGCACCATTTTTACCTACTAGGGCAACAGACTCTCCATTATCAATCTTGAATGAGCAGTTTTTTAGGGTATTCTTATCGCTCTTTGGGTATTTAAAAGTTACATTTCTAAACTCTATACTTATCTTATCATCATCAATATTCACATAATCCTTGCCTGGGTCATATTGCTCTTTTAGATTTATAAACTCGAAATAAGAATTTAATTTTTCATTGGCTGATATGACTTGGGCATAGTTTTTCTGACATAGATTTATAGTGTTTATCAATTGGATAATTGAGTTAAAATAAAGGGTGAAGTCAGCAAGGCTTATCGTCTTCTTAATTAGCCTATAGGTCAAATATATCAACTGTGCCACTATGGTAGCATTGGAAGTTATGTTCATTAAGCCTTGGTATATGCCGTTTTTGTTAAAATAGCGTATTGACCTCTCGGTCATTCGATCCATATAAAACTTAGACTTTTCCAAGATTAGATCTTCACCTTCATAGATCTTTAGGTCCTTTGAGTACTTAAAATCTTGGGAGAAGTCGGTAAAATACCTGTACACCCTAATATCAGGAATGTGTTTCTTTTGGTAGGTAATTTCATTTTCTTTGATTAGATTTACGAATTTCTTGTTGGCAATAATTACTACTAGACCTATTAAGGGAATAAAAATTGATAATCTAATTAATACTCCAATGGCAAAAATCCCCGTAATTATGGATGTTACAGCAAAATTCATAACTTCTGATAGGCCAAACAAGGTAAATACAGCATCATGGGCAGCTTCTAGCTTATCTTGAACTACTTTACTATCACTTTCTTCTATGGGAAGTCTTAGGGACTTCTCGCTTAGGTCAAAGAGCATTTTATCAGTCATTGATTCAAAAACTAGTTCAAAGTAGTTATTATAGTAGGTTTTTAGTATAGAATTTATAGTGTTCGCTAGCAAAATTACCCCTACTATCAATCCAAGTATCCCTAAAGAAATATCTCCACTAAGTTCATCTATAATTAGCTTGGGTGCGATAATATTAATTATAGGCAAAAGACCTAACACTATCGAAGTCAAGCAAACTTTCAAGGTAAAATGTTTGTAGTCTTGGTCTATTCTTCTAAATAATCTATAGATATTTCTCATAATACCTCCTTATAATTCTTTGCTTGCAAGTTATAGAGCTCCCTGTACTCTTCATTTTCTTCGATTAATCTTTCGTGGGTATTATTGCCAGTTATTTCTCCATTTTTGAGAAAGATTACCCTATCACAAAACTTGGTCGATGCTAGCCTATGGGATATGAAGATGGAAGCCTTGTCCCTGGTTAACTTATCATAGAGCATATAGAGGTCTTTTTCTGCAAGGGCATCCAACTGGGCTGTTGGCTCATCCAAAATAAGTAACTTAGACTCATCCTTGTACAATGCCCTCGATAAAAATATCCTCTGCTTTTGACCACCAGAAAGGTCAACACCATTCTCATCCAAGGTCCTAAGTAAGACTTGCTTGTCCTTATCCTCATAACTCTCTACTATTTCATCTAGTCTAGTCTTCCTATAAATATCAGTCAAATCAGTTTCTTTTGATTTAAAGGTAATATTTTCTTGGATAGTAAAGGGCATAAGGAGGGAGTCCTGGAAGATTGCCCCGACTAGGTCTAGGTAATTCTTCCCATAGGTCCTGATATCTAAGCCATTTAAGAGGATTTGCCCAGATGTAGGCTCATATAGACCGCAGAGGAGGAGGGCTAGGGTAGACTTGCCGGCTCCGTTTTCACCAACAAGGGCTAGGGATTCTCCCTTATGGATAGTTAGGTTGATATCCTTTAGTACAAGGGCATCGGTATTTGGGTATCCAAAGGACACATTTTTAAATTCAATCTTAAAATCATCCATCTTAGCTGGAAGAGGGAGCTTCTTCTCTTCAAGTCCGTCTTCTTCATCCTCAAATAGTTTCAAGAAATATCTAAAGGAAGCTGCCGAGTTTCTAAAGCTTGAAAAAGTCCATAAGATTTCTTCTTCAAAATTTATAAAGCTAAAGATAGCTGTAAAGAACATATAAAAATCGCCTATATCAATAGCTCCCCTAATAATTGAAGACAAAAGCCAATAAATCATTAGCCCATCCCTTAATATTGATATAAGTTTAGCTAGACTAATTAATTTTATTTCCTTATAATTAACTTCTGCTAATCCATCTATTCTTTCCTTATTTCTTCCCATATAGTAGGATTTAAAGAGGGAGATAAAGTCAAAAATAAGGATGTCTTGCTTTGATTCAGGATTTCTTAGCTGGTAATTGAGCTTTGCAAAAATATTCCAGTTATTACTCTGACTGCTCCAATAGTCTCGATATAATTTAGTAGTCTTGTAATTGATCCAAAACATTATCAAGCTAATAGCCAGAACTATCAAAAATATCTTAAGTCCCATAGCAAAAAATATCCAAGCAAAGCCTGTGATTGATACTATCACTGACATAAGTGGGGGAAGCTCCATCATAATACCACCAGCTCCATTAAAGGGATCCCTACAAGCCTTATTGGCATTATTAATTTTTTCTATATAATCCTTATCTTTTTGCTTATCAAAGTCGAGATGCAAGGAATAATCCGTAACCATCCTAATGAACCTATACCTAATAGCGTTCATTCTCATACGGTAGTTATTCATAATAAAAGACTCAAAAAAACCTATAAGTGAACTTATAAGTAAGACTACTATAAAAAATATCAGAAAAAAAGAAAAGGGCTTATCCGTATTCTTTAAAATATAGGCAGGTGAAATAATCCATATAAAGGGTCTAATACCGATAAATATGGAATAAAGTGCAATTAGAACAAACATGAATGGCTCAAACTTTGCCATTTGTTTCAATAAAAATTTAATTTCTTTCATATACTTGTATACTCCTTATAAATAAGTAAGTTTATAGGAGCAATCCTAAGACTTACTTTTACTTGTTACAATCTATTCCTAATTCATTTAATCTTAATTTTGTCATTTTTATTCTCCTTTCATTTAATAATTTATTTAATTATAGCATTATAAAAAAATTTAGGCAAGTAAATCTTCAAATAAGAATTACTTATCGCAGTCAAAAATAACCTTCATATTTGAATCTGTCCTCTCGGTATCAAGAATCTTAAAAGACTTTAACTTGTAAGTCCTATCAAAGCAAATTAAATTATTAATAGTCTTACCAATACCAGGAAGCTCCACTATACCATTTGACTTTTCAATCTTTAAACCAGCATCAATGGCATAATTAATCTGCCCTTCGATAAGGTCCCTATCAAGGCCCTGTCTAAAATCCTCTATAAAAATCGCCCCCTTATCATCCTCTATGGCAAAATCCATCTTGTGGGGGAGATTGTAGGTATCAAAGAAAATCTTAAAAAGGCTAAATCCAGTAGCGAGTTTAAGGTTCTTGTACCTAACTTCCCTATCAAGGCTCAAAACCACCTCACGTCTAGAAATCTTTCCCTTGACAGTGTGGGTTATCTTGCCGTTTTTCTCTTCAACACCTAGGACCTTCTTCCCATCAATAAAGCCCTTGTCATTAAGAAGAACATCATTATAAGGCATAAAAATAGTCCTATCTAGGTTCAAATAAGTTTTATTCTTGTCATAATTTTTAGAAATAACCCTGGACTTAAGTGACACAATCTCAGGGAATTGTTCGTATATTTTAATCATAAGTACCTCTTTATAATTATATCATATCGATTGGTAGATAAATAAAATATTGATAGAGTGTTGAGGACTATATAATTTATAAGGAAAACTATGTTATAATTAAAAAGAGGTTTGAGATGAGGAGAAGTTTTGTAGCCCTGGTCCTTGGTCTTATGGTTGGAGTGGGGATTTTTGTTAGTTTTGAAAATCTTAATATACTTTTTGTCTTGGGATTTGGCCTTGTCCTTGGTCTTATTTTTTATCTTAGGAGGTCCAAGGCTATTTTTTGTATCTTGGGACTTGTTTTGTCTTTTTCTCTAAGCTCTCTTCGTTTTTCTAGCAAGGTTCTGTATAAGGGCGACTCTCGCAAGATGGTTTTTACTGTTGTTCAGAAGAGAGAGAGCAAGGATGGATTTAGGTATTTTCTTGAGGCTAACGATGGGGAAATAAGGGAGAAGACCCTCTATTTTTCCGATGAAGACTTACATATAGGGAATAAGTTTGTGGCGAGGGCTGACTTTAAGAAACCTAATACCAATACAAATCCTAATTTGTTTTCCTATAGGAGATACCTTGCTAGCAAGGATATTTTTTCTGAAGCGATGATTGAGGGCCATTTTAAGGTCTTTCCTAGTAATAATTTTTTCCTTAGGTTAAAAGATGCTTTTTATGAATATGTCCATAGGACTTTTGATAGTAATCTATCTAAGCCTGCTGCGAATTTTGTAGTATCTGTAGTCTTGGGGGAGAATTTAGTTGATGGAGATGAGATAAGGGACCTGGGTCTAGCCCATATCTTGGCTGTGTCAGGCCTTCACTTGGATATCCTTATGGGCTTTTTGCTTTTTATCTTTACGAGAATGGGGATTTCTTATAAGTATGCCTATGGGATAGGATTTCTTTTATCACTTGCCTACGGCTATCTGATTTCCTTTCCCTTTTCTGTAATGAGGGTATTGGGTCTTAACCTTATTGGTTTTCTTTCCTTTTTGACTAAGAAGCCCTTTGATAGGGTCAAGGCCCTACTTATAATAGCAAGTGCTATCTTGGTAGCTAATCCCTTTGCCCTCCTTAATTCAGGCTTTGTCCTAAGCTTTGTAGCGTCCCTTTCGGTGTATTTGATATATCCATACTTCAAAAGACGCTTTGGGAAGACTTATGTAGGTGATAGCCTTGCCTTTACGACTGCCATCCAAGTGGGCCTCTTCCCTTTTATAATTTATTATTATGGAAGTATTAATGTCTTGTCGGTTGTAGCAAATTTTTTGGTAGTTCCGATTTTTACCATGACCATGTATATGATATTTGCACTTGTTATGGGGATTTTTATTATTAAACCTCTTGGTTTACTAGTATTTGGTATTCTTAATATCTTAGTTGAGGGGATTTTGAGCCTGACTATCCTTCTTGGATCTCTAAGATTTACTAGAATTGACTTTGCCAAGCCTTCGATATTACTAGTCCTATACTTTTTTATCTTGGTCTTAGTTATTATTAACCTAGGGATTACCAGGGTAAAGAGGCATGGATATCTTATCCTAGCATCTCTTGTACTTCTACTAGTTGGCAGCCTATCTGATACCAACAAGACCTTCTATCAAATGATAGACATAGGTCAGGGGGATGCCTTTTTGCTAGCTGATAGGGGGGACTATTATTTGATTGATGTGGGAGGAGCCAAGTACAAGTCCTACGACTCAGGAGAGGCCATCCTTATCCCTTATCTAAAATCCTTGGGTATTAGTAAGATTAAGGGGATATTTATAAGTCACGAGGATAATGACCATGTAGGAAATCTAAAGGGGGTTTTGGAAAATTTTGATGTGGAAAATATTTTTGTAACCAAGTCCAACTATAAGTCGGTAAAGAACTATGAGCCGACTATCCTAAAGAAGGGGGATAAGCTTGTCCTAAAAGATACAGAAATAAAGGTAATAGGAGATGGCGATTCAGATGATGAGAATGCAGATTCTATGGGATTACTAATAGATATAAGGGGGATTAAGATTATGAGTCTGGGTGATATGCCGGCAGAGCTAGAAAAAAATATTGATGACAAGGCTGATATCTTGAAGCTATCCCACCATGGCTCTGCCACTTCTAGCCAGAGGGACTTTATAGAGAGGGTAGATCCCCGTATAGTTTTAATATCTGCAGGTAGGAACAATCTTTATGGCCATCCTGCAAGGGAAGTTATGGATAATGTAGCCGATAGGGTTATTTATAATACTCAGACAGATGGATTAGTTGAAATGAGCTTTGGTAGAAAATTTGCCATAGAGGGCTATGTTAAGGGAGGTTATTTTAGGTGAACTACGTTCAATTTATGAAAGCTTTTGAAGGAAATAAACTTAGGGGGGGCTTTCTCTTTGATTCTAAGGAGAAGTTTTTGTCAGATTCTATAATAGACCTAGCGAGGGATATAGTAGGTATTCCTGACTTCAACCTTGTTGATATTAAGGGAGAAGTTGACTATGACCGAATCAAAACGGCCATAGAAACCTACCCAGTTATGGAAGATAAGAAGGTAATTATTTGGCGTGATATAGACCTTTCCAAAAACGGAATGAAGACCTACAAGAATACCCTGGATCCCTTGACCAAGGACCTAGCCACCTTGCCGGACTATGTGATTTTTCTTATTTTTTCGAATGAGAGTCCCTTCAAGGGGAAGTTCTATAAGGAAGTACAAAAATCGGGCGCTATAGTAAATATTGACAAGCTAAATAGGAAGGAGCTAACTTCCTTTATAGGGAAGAGATTTAAAAGAGCAGGCAAGAAGATTTCTATGGGTCTAATTGATGAGATTATCCAGAGATTTTCCTACCTTGATAAGAATAGCGAGGTCGAGCTCTATGAGCTAGTCAATACCATAGATAAGATTATTTCTAATTCAGATGAGGAAATTGTAGGGGAAAAGGACGTAAGGGAGCAGCTAAATGAGGTCTTAAACTTAAATATCTTTAACCTAACGGATGCCTTGAGTAACAAAAATGCCAAGAAGGCCATGGAGACTTTTCTCTACATGAAAGAAAGTGGCGAGGACCTATATATGATATATCACATGATAATAAGACAGGTCAGAAATATGATAGGGATAAAGCTCCTTGTAAGTAAGGGAGTCAATGATAACTTTATAGGTAAATATTTAAAACTATCTCCCTTTGAGCTTAGAAAGGTAAAGGGTTTTGTAAATAACTTTAGCCTAGATGACTTATTTAATCTTCATAATAGGCTATTTGATATGGACCTAAGACAAAAAACTTCTAATCTTGATATGAGCAAGGAATTAATACTTTTGATAGGGAATTTTGTAAAATAAAAATGAGTGATTATCAGTAGCCATATGTGGGGATCCGTTACTGATTATCACTCATTGTCTTATGCGTTAATTGTGTTTAGTGACTTAGCCATTCTTGAAGATGTTCTTGCAACTTTGTTTTTGTGCATGATATTTTTAGCTTCAGCTTGTTTTAATCTCTTGTCAGCTTTTTTGAAAAGATCGCTAGCTGCGTCAAGGTCTTTAGCTTCAACAGCTGCATCAAATTTCTTGATTAGAGTTTTGATTTCGCTTTTTCTTGACTTGTTTCTAGCTGTATTTCTTTTAGCAATGTCAATTCTTTTCTTACTAGATTTAATATTTGCCATTCGACTCTCACCTCGCTTCTTAATTTATATCGACTAATTTATAATACCATAAAGACATCAAGTTTACAAGTTTTATAGGAGATATATTAATAAATGATTTGGAAGATTTGTGTTTTTAGTATATAATTTAAGGGAAAAGAGGTAGATATGAGTAAAAATTCTAATATAAATAAAGACGGCATCTTATATACTATATGGGATTGGGTCAAAACCATTGCCATAGCCTTAATAATCACTATTTTGGTTAAAATGTTTATAATAGATGCTACAATGGTATCAGGTAAATCAATGTTAAATACCCTCCACGATGGGGATATTTTGTTAGTTAATAAAATAGGAACTCACTTTAGTGACTTCGATAGGGGAGATATAATAATATTGAGAGCACCAGATGCCTACAATAAGTTATACGTAAAAAGGATTATCGGCGAAGAGGGAGATAGGGTCTCTATTAAGGATGGGTCTGTCTATGTAAATGACGAAGAACTCAGCGAGACTTATACTTCTTTCCCAGAAACAACGCCTTCTACAGAAGAAAGTGAGTGGGTACTAGGAGAAGACCAATACTTTGTAATGGGTGATAATAGGATCCCTGGAGCTAGCAATGACTCTAGGAGATTTGGACCTATCAGCAAGGATAATATAGTTGGCCATGCCTTCTTGAGATTTTATCCTTTTAATTCAATCGGACTAATAGATAATGATCCTTATGTAGATTAGGGGAATTTATGAAGAAAAAAGAAAATATAAGAAATTTCTCGATAATTGCCCATATCGACCATGGCAAATCGACCCTGGCAGATAGGCTCATAGAAAATTCTATGGACGTATCCAAGAGGGACATTTCAAATCAAATGCTTGACGATATGGAACTAGAGCAAGAAAGAGGAATAACCATAAAATTAAAGGCAGTTAAGATTCAATACAAGGCTAGGGATGGGAAGGTTTATGACCTAAATCTCATAGACACTCCTGGCCATGTGGACTTTAACTATGAAGTTTCAAGGTCTCTTAAGGCCTGTGAAGGGGCTATTTTGGTAGTCGATGCAAGCCAAGGAGTCGAGGCTCAGACCCTTGCCAATACATACCTTGCCCTAGAGCAAGACCTAGAAATCTTACCTGTATTAAATAAGATAGACCTCCCATCAGCCAGGGTTGATGAGGTAAAGGAAGAGATAGAAAATCAAATAGGACTAGATACGGAAAATATCCCTTTGGTGTCAGCCAAGACTGGACTTAATATCGAAGACGTACTGGAAGATATAGTAAATAATGTACCAGCTCCAGAAGACCATGATGATAAGCCCCTAAAGGCTTTGATATTTGATTCCTATTATGATTCTTATGTGGGAGTTATCTGCTATGTGAGGGTCTTTGAAGGAGTAGTAAGGCCAGGTGATGAGATAGTCATGATGAATACTGGCAAAAAATACGAGGTAAATACAGTAGGCTACTCTCTTAGGTCAAGGATAGCGACAAAGGAGCTTCGTAGTGGTGATGTTGGCTTTATAGAAGCATCTATCAAGGAAGTAAAGGATGCAAGGGTAGGTGATACTATAACCTCCCTCACCAATCCTACCGACAAGCCTCTAGCAGGCTACAAGGAAGTATTGCCAATGGTTTATTCAGGAATTTATCCTGCAGAGGGGGAGAGCTTTGATAAACTTCGTGATAGCCTAGAGAAGCTCCAAGTAAATGATGCATCCTTGATATTTGAACAAGAAAATTCTAAGGCTTTGGGTGTAGGACTTAGGGCAGGATTTTTGGGACTCTTGCATATGGATATCATAACCCAAAGGCTCGAGAGGGAATATGACCTAGATATTATAGCAACGGCACCATCAGTAATCTATAAGGTAAAACTTAGGGGCAAGGATGAAAAGATAAGCCTTCAAAACCCAAACGACTTTCCTGATCCTACAGAAATAGAATATATAGAAGAACCAGTTACCAATGCTGAGATTATAACACCAAAGGACTATATAGGCCAGATAATGGAGCTTGCCCAAAACAGACGTGGAGAGCTAAAGGATATGACCTATATAGATGAAAACAGGGTATCAATTAGGTACAAACTTCCCCTAAACGAAGTAATCTATAACTTCTTTGATTCCCTCAAATCAAGGTCCAAGGGTTATGCATCCCTTGACTACGAACTTGCTGGCTATGAACGCTCTGACCTAGTCAAGCTAGAGATATTAATTAACGAAAAAACGGTAGATGCCCTATCACTCATAGTCCACAGGGACTTTGCCTATAGTAGGGGTAGGGGCATAGTAGAAAAATTAAAAGATGAAATACCTAGACAGCAATTCGCAATTCCTATCCAAGCTGCCATAGGTAACAAGATAATAGCTAGAGAAACAGTTAAGGCTCTTAGAAAAGATGTAATAGCCAAGTGCTATGGTGGAGATATTTCAAGAAAGAAGAAATTGCTTGAAAAGCAAAAAGAAGGTAAAAAGAAAATGCGTCAGCTAGGAAATGTAGAAGTTCCTCAAGACGCCTTCCTCGCTGTATTAAAACTCGAAGACGAGTAGGAGAAAAAATGGATAAAAAGGCTCTTTATCAAAGATTTGCTATAAGGATTTTGATAATCCTAGGGAGTATTTTATTTTCGGTCTATGTTTTACCTGGATTACTTGATAGTCTAATGCCAATACTAGTAGCCTTTGCTATAGCCTACCTTATATGGCCAATAGTGGAGAAGATTAATGACCTACTTCCTATCAAGCAAAAATTCCTTTCCTATATAATCGGGACAGGTTTGCTAGTTATTTTAATTATCTTAGGGTTTTGGGTTTTTGGTCTAATATTAAATCAAATTATAGGTTTAATCAGCCAGGTTATTAGGGACTGGCCTTCTATAAGGGCCTATATTGAATCGATTATAAATAAGCTAAGCTCGGATGCAAAACTATGGCCACCAGTTGTTACAACTATAATTAATAATGTACTAAACTCAGTTTTTATAGGACTTAACTCCCTTAAGTCTACGATTTTTAATAAAACTGTAAATATTACCGGTCAGCTCATAGATGCATCATCAACGATTATATTCTTTACTATAACTTTTATAACAGCCTTTTATATAATACTTGGCAATATGGAGATCTTTATCAAACAATATGAAAGGTCAATTTCCAAATCCTCTAGGGAGAGTATTGGGATCTTTTGGAAGGTCTTTAAGGCATCAACTGTAAACTATGTCAAGTCCCAATTAATTTTGGCCTTTTTGTGCTTTGTTATTACTGCCCTTGTATTATACTTTACTGGTCAAGAATTTTTCTTAGCTATATCTTTGTTGGTAGCTTTTGTAGATATCTTGCCCCTAGTAGGTACTGTGGTCGTTCTAATTCCCTGGTCCTTGGTAGAATTTTTAGTTTTTTCTAATTCAGAGAAGGCTCTAATTCTTCTAGTTCTAGCCCTAGGTTGGCAGTTAATTAGGCAGGCCATTTCTCCTAAGATAATCGGAGAGTCTGCTGATATCCACCCTTTGATATCAACCATAGCCCTCTATGCAGGACTTAGGATGGGTGGTATTGTAACAGCTATCTTTGCTCCAGTAGTGGCAATCTTTATAGTGGGCCTTATAAAATCAGGACTACTTGATAATTGGTTATATGACTTCAAGGAGGTCTTTGTCGATATAAAGTCTAGGCTTAATATCAAGAAGAGAAGGCTTAATCCACCCAAGGATTAAAAAATTATTGATTTTTGATCTGCCTTTTGATATAATAATAAAAATTATAGAAGGAGATATTATGCTTAAGATCAAAAAATTATTAAGTGCAGACGATCTATCAAAAGAAGATTTGATGGAGATAATTGAATTAGGTAAAGAAATAGTAAAGAGTCCTAGTGATTTTTCCAATTCATGTAATGGTAAATTATTGGGTACTCTTTTTTTTGAGCCATCTACTAGGACTAGGCTATCTTTTGAGAGTGCCATGTCAAGGCTTGGAGGTAGGGTAATAGGATTTTCTGATGCCAATTCCTCTTCTTCTCAAAAGGGAGAAAGCCTTAGAGATACAGTAAAAACCGTTAGCCAATATGTTGATATTATTGCAATGCGTCATCCTATGGAAGGAGCTGCCAAGCTTGCAAGCGAAACAGCTGATTGCCCTATAATTAATGCAGGAGATGGGGGCCACCAACACCCTACCCAAACTCTTACAGATATCTTGACCATCATGGAAACTAAAAATACCCTAGAGGGCCACAAGATAGGTATTTGTGGTGACCTAAAATACGGAAGAACAGTTCACTCCTTACTTAAGGTAATGAGTATGTTTGATAATAACGAATATGTATTAATATCACCTGATGAGTTAAAACTTCCGGACAATGTTAAGAAATTTGTCTTCGAAGATAATAATTTGGAATATGAAGAGAGGACCAACCTTGATGATAGTCTAGAAGACCTAGATATACTCTATATGACTAGGATCCAAAAGGAAAGATTCTTCTCTATGAACCAATACATTAGACTTAAAGATTCTTATATCCTAACCAAGGATAAGCTCAAAAAGGCAAAAGATGATATGATTATTCTTCATCCACTCCCTAGGGTAAATGAGATATCAACTGATGTTGACAAGGATCCTAGAGCTGTTTACTTTAAACAAGCCAAGTATGGAATGTATGTAAGAATGGCACTTATTTTGAAATTATTGGAGGCTAACAATGCTTGAGATTACTAGCTTAAAAAACGGAATTGTAATAGATCATATAGAAGTAGGCAAGGGAATAAAAATCTTTAATGAACTTGGACTAGAACACCTTGATGGGGAAGTTGCCCTAATATTAAATGCAAATTCAACTTCTTCAAGTAGGAAAGATATAGTAAAGATTGAGGATAACTTGGATCTAAATTTAGATGCTGTTGCCCTAATCGATCCAAATGCAACAGTAAATTATATAAAGGATGAAAAGGTTGTTGAGAAAAAATCCCTATCCCTACCAGAAGTAACAGAGGGAATCCTCCAATGCCAAAATCCAAAGTGCGTCTCAACTACTGAAAGAGAAGTTACTAGCAAGTTTGTCCTAGTAGATGCAAAAAAGAAAATGTATAAGTGCATCTATTGTGACCAAATATATAACGTAGATTAAGATGAAGAAGATATTTACTAACCTAATCGGCATCGATGATACTTCAATAACTAGAAATAATATCTATACCGAAGATGGAATAATTGTATCAGCTTACAAGGAAGATGAGGAGACCGAAATTATAGATTGCCAAGGGCTTTTCTTGATACCTGCCTTTACAGACCTCCATACCCACTTTAGAGATCCTGGTTTTACCTACAAGGAAGACCTAGAAACAGGATCATATGCAGCTCTCAAAGGTGGATATACAGCTGTAAATCTAATGGCAAATACAGACCCAGTGGTATCTTCTAAGGAAGTATATGAGGATATAATGGAGAGGGGAAGAGATCTTGACCTAATAGATATCCAACAGGTCTATTCCATAACCAAGGACTTTGATGGCAAGAGCCTAGATCACTTGGATGATTTACCTCAAGGGGTAAACTTTATATCTGATGATGGCCATGGAGTAGATGATGATACGATCATGTATAAGGCCATGCTTAAGGCAAAGGACCTCGACGTAAATATGACTCTCCATGAGGAAGTAAGGGGCCTATCAGCTATAGACTATGAACTAGCCGAAGACCTTATGACTATTAGGGATTGCTACCTATCTTATAAGTTAGCCTGCCCAATCCACTTCTCCCATGTATCAACCAAGGGATCTATTGGTGCAATTAGCTACTTTAAGGACCTGGGAGCACCTATAACTTGTGAGGTTACTCCCCACCACATAAGTCTTACTGAGAGGGATGATCTTAGGGTTAACCCACCTATAAGAAAAAATAAAGACAAGGATGCCTTGATAGAAGCAATTAGAGATGGATATGTGGATGCCATAGCAACAGACCACGCTCCCCATACTGATGAAGAAAAGACCCAAGGTAAGCCTGGATTTTTGGGACTAGAAACAGCCTTTTCAACTTCCTACATGGTTTTGGTTCAAAGTGGTGAGATTTCTTTAAATAAACTAGTTGCCCTTATGTCAACTAATCCATCAAGCATATTAGGAATCAAGAAGGGTAAACTAGAAGAAGGCTACCTGGCAGACTTTGTCTTAGTCGACCCTGACAAGGAATATACCTATACAAAAGATGAGATAAGGTCCAAGTCCAATAATTCACTCTTAATAGACAAGACACTCAAAGGATCTATTGAGAAAGTTTATAGGAGAGGAGAATTAAAATATGAAAATAATTGATAAGTTATATAAGAGAGTCAAGGAAAGGGGCTTTATGTGCATAGGCCTTGATACATCCCTTGATTATTTTCCTGAAAGTATGAAGGAAGGCAAGGCCATATCTGAGGCCCTCTTTGACTTCAACAAGGAAATAATTGATAATACCTATGATGTGTGTGCTATTTATAAGCTTCAAATAGCTTACTACGAATCCTATGGATTAGAAGGAATGCTTGCCTACAAGAAAACTCTAGACTACCTAAGGGAGAAAGACCTCCTAACAATAGGCGATGTCAAAAGAGGAGATATAGCAGCTTCTGCCAAGCAATACGCCAAGGCCCACTTTGAAGGAGACTTCGAGGTTGACTTTATAACCCTAAATCCATATATGGGCATGGACTCTATTGAGCCTTACGAAGAATACTTGGCAAGTGGCGAAAAGGGAGTATTCGTCTTGCTAAGGACTTCCAATCCAGGTGCCGAGGACTTTGAAACCCTAGAGCTTAAGGATGGTGGAGAATATTTTTATGCCGTAGGGGATAAGATTAAGGAAATTAATGATAAGTACCTAGGAGAATTTGGCTATGGTCCATGTGGGCTTGTAGTTGGAGCAACCCACAGCAAAGAAGTCAAGAAGATTAGGGATAGGTATGCTACAAACTTCTTCTTGATACCAGGTTTTGGTGCTCAAAAGGCAGATAGCTTAAATGTCTTTAACCTAATGAAAGAGTTAAATGGTGGCGTAGTAAATTCTTCTAGGGCCATCCTAAAAAATTACCAAAACTTTGATGATGGTGAGGAAAAAATCGGTTACTATGCAAGAGAAAAGGCAATCGAGAGTAGGAAGGAAATATCAGCTAATGAAAGCTTATAGGGAAGCTAAGATTATTGAAAATAAAAACATAGGGCCAGGAATATACCTTATGAAGGTCGATCTTACTATGGATGCTGTGCCAGGTCAATTTATTATGCTAAGGTCAAGTGATTTTTCTGGCAGTCCCATCCTATCTAGACCCTTTGGTATAGTCGATATAGAAGAAGATGGCCTAAGCCTCTTGTACCAAGTAAAGGGTAAGGGGACTGAGATAATGAAGACCTATAAGCCAGGGGATACAGTAAATATCTTAGGACCCCTTGGAAATGGCTTTGACTTAGTCCAAGATAAAAAAATAGCAGTAGTTGCAGGAGGAATAGGTATAGCACCCCTCTTGTACCTTGTTAAAAATCTAAAGGACAAGGTTGATTTTTATGCAGGCTTTTCGGATGAAGAATACTTTACTTATGCCTTTAAACCTTATGTAGAAAAAATTGTAACTACCATAGACAAGGTTGACAAGATCTTTATAACAGATGCTATTAATCCAGATGATTATGATATTATTTATGCCTGTGGACCAAATCCCATGCTCTATAACCTTGCCCGTAAAACAAAAAATGCCAAACTATATGTATCCATGGAATCTCACATGGCTTGTGGTATAGGGGCCTGCCTTGGTTGCACTATCAAAAATCGCAAGGGTGACTTTGTGAGGGTCTGTAAAGATGGCCCAGTATTTGATGCTAAGGAGGTTTTTTAAGATGAGCTTGAATATAGATTTATGTGGAATAGAATTTAAAAACCCAGTAATAGCTGCAAGTGGAACCTTCGGCTTTGCCAAAGAATTTGAAGACTATATTGACCTTGATAGGCTGGGTGGAGTTAGCTCCAAGGGCCTCACCCTAAACAAAAACCTAGGCAATCCTGGCATTAGAATTTATGAAACCCCATCAGGGATAATGAACTCCATTGGCCTCCAAAATCCAGGAGTCGAGCACTTCATTGATAATGAACTTCCCCTTATGCTTCAAAGAGACTTTGTTACCATGGCAAATCTAGGGGGCCACACTGTAGAAGAATATGTAGAAGGAGCAAGGAAGCTTGATAAGACTGATCTAAGAATGATCGAGCTAAATATTTCTTGTCCCAATGTAAAAAAGGGTGGAATGGCCTTTGGAACAGATCCCGTTAAGGCAGCAGAAGTTGTATCTAAGGTAAGAGAAGTTACTGACAAGGTCCTTTTTGTAAAACTATCCCCAAATGTTGGCCATATAGGAGACTTTGCAAGGATAGCCAGGGATAACGGTGCAGATGGGATAAGCCTTGTCAACACCTTCAATGCTCTAGCTATTGATATAAGAAGCAGAAAGCCTGTCTTTGCCAATAAGACTGCAGGTCTTTCAGGCCCTGCTATAAAACCTATTGCCCTAAGGATGGTAAATGAAGTAGCAAAGGCAGTAGACCTTCCAATTATAGGCATGGGTGGGATTACAAACTATGTTGATGCCATAGAATTTATCATGGCAGGGGCTAGTGCCATCGAGGTAGGTACTGGTAATTTCCTAAAGCTTGACCTTATGACCGACATAATTGATGGAATGGAAAAGTTTATGGAAGAAGAAAATATTAAATCATTAGATGAGATTATATATATAATATAGGAGGAAAAATGGACAAAACAGTAGAATTACTTAAAAAATCAGACGCCCTACTAGAAGGTCATTTTTTGCTATCTTCTGGTAAACACTCAAATAGGTACATCCAATGTGCCAAATTAATCGAGCATCCA
>JALEUV010000068.1 GCA_022780515.1 Anaerococcus sp.
CTTATATCAACATGGCCATACTTATACATTAGAGTTGCTGCTGTGTGTCTAAGCTTGTGGGTTGAGTAGGTATTTGTATCAAAGCCGGCCTTTTCTAGGTACTTATCTATGGTTGCTTGGACAGACCTGTTAGCCATACGCTTTTTGTGGGTTGAGATAAAGAGGGCATCTACTTCTTGGTCCTTCAAATATTCTTTTCTTACCCTTATATAATCATTTATAAGTTTAATGCAAGCATCTGTGAGATAGATGGTTCTTTCCTTATTACCTTTACCTATTATCTTAAAATGGTCTGATGATATATCATTAACATTTATTGAAACTAGCTCTGATAACCTCATGCCTGTTGTTAGGAAGGTAAAGATAATACTTAGGTCCCTAGCCCTTAGAAAGTCGTTCTTTTCTTCTTTAACAGTATATAAGAGTTTTTCTGCTTCAAATTTTGTTAGATATACAGGCTGCCTTTGGCTAATTTTAGGGCTTGATAGCTTGTTAGCAAAGTTTGTTTTAATTACCTCAATCTCTTGGTAAAGGTACTTATAAAAAGACTTTAGAGCAGATATTTTTCTAGCCCTTGTTGTTGGGCTATCATGGCGGTCGTTATCAAGGTAAGATAGGTAGGCATAAAAGTCTTGAATGGAGATATTTTCTAGGAATTTAGGGGTTATCTTATTGTCGATAGTCTTAGGATCAAATTCCTTATAAAATTCTTCCATATCTTCATTATAAAACTTTCTTGCAAGCATATATTCCAAAAATACTCTCAAGTCATAAGAATATTCCTTAATAGTTGATGGTGATAGAGCCCTAATAGACTTTAGATAGTTTAGATAATCTCTAAGCAATGTAGGGGGAATAAATTCTATTTTATTTTCTTGATTATTAATTTTTTTAGCTTCCATAAATCATTAAAACTTTCTTTAATATTGAATCTATAGATATTATACTAAATTATAAAAGAATTTCAAATTATTGCACAAAATTATTATTTTGTGCAATAATTTATTTGCAAAAGTATCCCTCCTCTGAACAATTTATATGGTCTAAAGTCTTAGTATAAAGTAATAATAGAAAATACTTGCATCTCTCGTTATAATTGCTACATAATTTTGAAGTCAGGATCTAATTTCCTCTTCTTTTACTTTTCTCACAGGGAAAAGTCTATTTTACTATAAATCCTTAGTCGATAGATTATTTCTATAAGGATTATATTTTTTCTTCTTCATATTTTGCCTTCTAAGCGTTTTTAAAAATTTTTTAGTACTATTCTTCAAAATCGCTATATTACCCTATATTCCTTTCATAAATTCTTTTATACTATATAATAAATATTATCAGCTAAAAACGAAAAAAATTAGAGATCTTATTGTTAGTATTTCTTTTCTTAGTAGACAATTAGTAGACATATAAAAATTTTGACCACGAAACTTATATCCGAGTTAACTATATCTAGTGAGCCTCGATTAATAAAACATGTATATGAACCAATTTAAAACTATACAATCATCCAAAGTTCAGTAGAAAATTTTCCATCTCTACTCCTGGGTACTCTAAGAGTTATGCTACCTATTTTTGTTGCATAGGCACGATCATAGTATCCATTACGGTAAGTACTTCTATTAGGATCTCTTGATAGGCTTTATTTTCTAAGTATTCGTCTCTTTCTTTTTTCATTAATTGATTGAACAATTTAGTTAGTACATCTCTAGCTATTTTATTATCTACAGATTCCTTAATTAAATTTTGAATATCTTCTGAACTAATCGCAAAGTGTAATTGGGTCATTGATTCCCCCTGGTTTAGTTTTGGTTGTTAAAACATTGTATCAGTTAGGTTTTGAATGACCTTTTTCTTTTTACACAATTATACGGACTTTATCCACATTAGCGACACTAACTTCGCTAATAAGTTTGATGAGGTAATCAACCTATAAAATTGAATAAGATTGTTATATCAAATATAAATGGAGCCTAGGCAAAAGTGCTAGTAGGCTCCGTTTTTTTGTCTTTGTTTGTAATTGTTAGCAAAGGCCCCGTGGCTTATAGCTTATTTATGGGATTCTTAAATAAGATAAGAGGGGACTAATATACCCTTCGATACTTAGAAGGGAGGACATAATTTTAATTAATATGGTGCGTTTATTGGCTCTGCACCTAGTTTTTTGACTTGTTTTCTTAGTAGGTCACTTAGCTTAGGAAGTATTATTACCAAGACTATGGTATGGAAAACCAAGTTAAAGGCCATGGTTGGTATTCTGAGGACAAATTGTGCCATGAAGGGATTGCCTGTAAGTTGGCTTGTCCACAAGGTGTTTAAAAAGAGGCTCGTTATTAGCGAGTTGGATATAGTAGCCATAATTATATTTGGTATGGTTATTTCCTTCCTATAAAAAAAGAAAGTGTATATAAGGGCTGCTGATATCTTGGTTGTTACGAAAGGTAGGTAAAAACCTCCTGCTGTTGGGAATAGACCGTTTGATACAAAGTCGATAATTATTGATGCAATAACCGATAATGATGGGTTAAAGATTGAGCACATAGCGGCTGTTACGATAAAGCCCAGGCCGATTTTTCTCGAAACTGTAGTGATAGAAAAAAATTTGGATACTACAATTGACAATGCTATAAAAAATGATAGCAAAATTAGGGTACGGGTGTTCTTTAAACTTTTCATATTATTTCCTCCTTATCCGGGTAGATGGCCATCAAAGGAAATTATGATAGCGGATGCGGGCTAAGATCTTCGTCTAGAAACAACATCCCATTTTCTAGCACTTAACGCCTTAGTCCTACTCTACCTGATAGTAATTATTATATTTCTAATTCCTAAATTATAAAGTGAAAATTGTGGGTTAAATCTTTTCAGATTATTTGGGATTTTGCTCTTTTATTTGTAAATTTAGCCTTTGACTAGGGATAAATTCGGGTAAGATAGAATTAAGAAAAGCTTTTTTATGAGAAGATAATATTTAGTTTTTGTAAATAAATTTTATTTCTGCTGAAAGCTATTTCACGAAAATTTTAGAAATACTTAGAAATTTTAATTATATTTATAAAACAAAATATTGTTGACAAAAATCTTTTTTTAATTTATAATTTAGTTAGTAGATGAGAATGAAGGAGGATTATATGCTTTTCAAAACTACAGAAGAACATGAAGCCTTACGTAAAAAAGTAAGAGCATTCGCAGAAGAAAAAGTTAAACCAAGAGCCTTTGATTTAGATCAAAATAATGAATTTCCTGATGATTTAGTTAAAGAAATGGGTGAACTAGGCTTTATGGGAATACCTTATCCTAAAGAATATGGTGGAGCAGGCCTAGATGTTATCTCTTATGCAATCGTTGTAGAAGAACTTTCAAGAGTTGATGGTGGTGTCGGAGTTATTTGTTCAGCCCATACTTCACTTGGTTCATGGCCAATCTTTGCCTTTGGTACAGAAAAACAAAAGCAAAAATACCTTGTTCCATTAGCAAAGGGAGAAAAAATCGGAGCCTTTGGTCTTACAGAAGAAAATGCTGGTTCTGATGCAGCTGGAACTGAAACAACAG
This sequence comes from Anaerococcus sp., assembly GCA_022780515.1. Classification (GTDB taxonomy): domain Bacteria; phylum Bacillota; class Clostridia; order Tissierellales; family Peptoniphilaceae; genus Anaerococcus. Next base: position 3,550 of record JALEUV010000068.1, read on the forward strand.
CTGTCCTTGATGGCGACCATTACATCCTAAACGGCAAGAAGATATTTATAACAAACGCTCCTAAGGCTGACACATACGTTGTAATGGCTGTTACTACACCTGGCATAGGCACTCATGGAATTTCAGCCTTTATAGTTGAAAAAGGTTATGAAGGATTTAGCTTCTCTGACCACTATGATAAGCTTGGTATCAGATCATCTTCAACTGCAGAACTTCACTTTGACAATGTAAAGGTTCCAAAGGAAAACCTACTTGGTAAGGAAGGTCAAGGATTTAAGATAGCTATGGCTACCCTTGATGGTGGTAGAATTGGTATAGCATCTCAAGCCCTAGGTATAGGTCAAGGTGCCTATGAATCAGCCCTCGCTTATGCAAAAGAACGTGAGCAATTCGGTATGCCTATTGCCCATCTCCAAAGAAACACCTTCAAGCTTGCAGATATGGCAACCTACCTAAGAGGTGCTAGACTTATGATTTATTCAGCAGCAGAGCTTAAGGAACACCACGAAAGATACAGTGCAGAGGCTGCTATGGCTAAGCAAGTTGCATCTGACCTTGCAATGAAGATTACTACAGAAGCTATCCAACTATACGGTGGTTCTGGTTATATCAAGGGTGTTGATGTTGAGAGATTCTTCAGAGATGCTAAGATTACCCAAATATACGAAGGTACCAACGAAATCATGAGAGTAGTAGTTGGTGGTAATACTGTAGGTAAGGCTCCAAAGATGAAGGCTGTTGGATCTAAGAAACAAGCAGGTCCTATAGCAGGGGTTCGTAAGGGAGAAATTTATACAGGAGATCCTAAGGAAGCTGTAAAAAAATTGGTAGAAAACTTAAAAAAGGACGGCTACGACTTCACAGTAGGAGTCGATCCAAACACACCAATTTCTGAAGCTCAAAGGGTAGTAGTAGCTGGTCGTGGTATAGGTGAGAAGGAAAATATGAAATACATCGAAGACCTTGCTTACCAAGCAGGAGCTGCTATTTCATCATCAAGACCAGTAGCTGAAACCCTAAAATATATCCCATTAGATAGGTATATAGGAATGAGTGGACAAAGCTTCAAGGGTAACCTCTACATCGGAGTCGGTGTATCAGGAGCAGGCCAACACTTAAAGGGCATGAAGGATGCATCAACAATAGTTGCTATCAACAACAATGCCAACGCTCCAATCTTTAACAATGCAGACTACGGTATAGTTGGAGACTTCAAGGAAGTCCTACCTCTACTAATTGAAGAACTAGATAATGGAGAGGAGAAAAAACCTGCTCCACCTATGAAAAAAATCAAAAGATCCAAACCAAGAAAAATGGCACCTAAAGAAGATGTTTATTTGGATTTGGGATCAGGTTATGAATATGACCCAGAAGTAGGAGATCCAAGCCAAGGAATCGAACCTGGAACACCATTTGATAAACTACCAGATTCTTGGGTTAGCCCTGTTTCAGGTGAAGCTAAAGAAGAATTCATCAAATTAGAATTCCCTGAAGATAGAAAGTAGGAGGATTTAATGTATACAGTTAGAAATATAACAGAAGATTTATATTATGTAGGTGGGGACGACAGAAGACTTGCCCTATTTGAAAATATTTTTCCTATTCCTCAAGGGGTATCCTACAACTCATACCTATTGATGGATGAAAAAACAGTACTAATCGATACAGTAGACTGGTCTGTAGCTAGGGAATATATGAGCAATGTAGAGTATGTCCTTGATGGAAGAGACCTAGACTACTTGCTTATTAACCACATGGAACCTGACCACTGTGCAGCTATAGGACTTATACTAAGTAAGTATCCAAACGCAACCCTAATCGCATCAGAAAAGGCTATTCTCTTCATGAGACAATTTGGCTTTGATGTTGATGATAGGTATATAGAAGTCAAAGAAGGCGACACAATGAACTTTGGTAAACATACCCTAGCCTTTGTTGAAGCACCTATGGTTCACTGGCCAGAAGTTCTTATGACCTATGATACAAAAGACAAGGTTCTCTTCTCAGCTGATGCCTTCGGATCCTTTATAGCAAACAACGGAAGACTCTTTGCTGACGAAGTAAATTGGGACAGAGACTACCTAGACGAAGCTCGTAGATACTATACAAACATAGTTGGTAAGTATGGAACCTTTGTTCAAAAGGCTCTAGAAAAGGCTGGTGGACTTGACATCGCCTATATTTGTCCACTCCACGGACTTGTATGGAGAAAAGATATCGGTTATTTGCTAGACAAATACACCCACTGGGCAACCTACGAACCTGAAGAAGAAGGTGTCCTAATTGCCTATGCATCCATGTATGGTAATACAGAATATGCAGCTCAAACCCTAGCTAATAAACTATGCCAAGCTGGAATAACAAACATTTCCCTAAGAGATGTATCAAGTACAGATGTATCAATCCTAATAGCTGATACCTTCAAGTACTCAAACCTAGTTCTAGCATCAGTAACCTACAACCTAAACATCTATCCAAAGATGAAGGACTTCCTAAATGATATGGCTGCCCTCAATGTGCAAAATAGGGGAGTATCTATCATAGGAAATGGTACCTGGGCACCACAAGCTGCAGAAAAGATGGAAAAATTCCTAGACGAAGAAATGAGACTTATGGATGTCCTTCCAGAAGGTCTTGACATAGTATCAAGCTTAAAGCCAAGCAAGGAAGCAGATGTTGATGCTATAGTTGAAGGAATCAAAGACAATATGAAGAAACGTAGAGAAGAAAAAGCAAAGGCAAAATCTCAAAAGTCTGGAGCTAAGAAAAAATAAGCTCTAAGGCCAAACCGTTAATATTATTAGAGATGCTTAGTTGCCGTTAATTTCAAAATAAGCCATAAAAAGCAAGGCTCCGAAGTGACCTGAACCCCAAAATCCGGAATACGGATGGAGGGGTTTTAGTATGCCAAAATACACAAAAGAATTTAAAATAAAATTAATATTAGAATATCTTTCAAGAGAAACTGGTGGTTATGGAAGTGTAGCTGAAAAATATA
>JALEUV010000003.1 GCA_022780515.1 Anaerococcus sp.
TTTTATCTTTACTAAAGCTTCTCACAACACGCATAGCTGTATCATTACAAACAGCTATAATACTTCTACTTTCTACATAATTTTGGAATTTCTTCCTTTCAGCTTATAAGCTTTTTAAATATATATATTATTATACTAATATTATAAAACAAATATTTTTTATTTGCAAACATTACTATAAATTTACTAAAATAGCCTTGCCATAATGGCAAGGCTAAGTGTTAGATATTTTCTAAGTCCAAGACTTCTTTGTTTTTGTAAATGTAGTCAAGGCCAGATATTATAGTTAGGATTACTGCTAGGTAAAATACATATATGCCTAGCTTATTTAAAATATTTATATCAACTAAGAGCATAACTAAAGATAGCATTTGACTTATAGTCTTTGCTTTGCCCCAAGGGGAGGCTGCTATTGTTTTCCCTGCATCAGCTGCGAGTGTCCTAAATCCTGTTATGATAAGCTCTCTTGCTATTATTATGACTACTGCCCAAGCTGGTAGGATCTTTCCTTCTACCAAGACTATGAAGGCTGCCATAGTTAGGACCTTGTCGACCAAGGGGTCTACGAATTTGCCAAAAGTGGTAACGAGCTTTCTAGACCTTGCTATATAGCCATCTAGGGCATCAGTCAAGGATGCCACTATAAAGATTATGGCTGCTATGTTCATATCCCTACCTAATAGGTAGTAGGCAAGAACGAAAACTGGTATTAGTAATAGTCTTAATGTTGTGATTTTGTTAGCTAAGTTCATTTTCTTCTCCTTGTAAGTAAGATTTATCTACTAGAACCTTCCTAGGTTTGCTTCCCTCGTATCCTCCTACCACTCCTCTCATTTCTAACTGGTCAATGAGCCTACCAGCCCTGGCATAGCCAATTTTTAGTTTTCTTTGGAGGAGGGATACTGAAGCTGTTTTTTCATTTACTATTATTTTGATAGCCTCATCTATCAATTCATCTTCATCTTCGCTAGCCCCTATTTTTTGGCTTTCTTCTTCTATTTTGTCAATAGCTTCTTGGTTGTAGTCGATTTCATTTTCTTCCTTGATGCTTTCGACTACTCTCATGACTTCATTATCTGATACGAAGGCGCCTTGGATTCTGACTGGTCTCATTGAGTCTGATGACGCATAAAGCATATCGCCCTTTCCCAAAAGTTTTTCAGCTCCTTGTGTATCTAAGATAGTTCTAGAGTCTATTTGGCTGGTAACTGCAAAGGAAATCCTAGAAGGGATATTTGCCTTGATAGTTCCTGTTATAACATCTACTGTTGGTCTTTGGGTTGCTATAATTAAGTGAATACCACAAGCTCTAGACTTTTGGGCAAGCCTTGTTATATAGTCTTCTACTTCTGTTCCTACTGTCATCATAAGGTCAGCTAGCTCGTCTATTATGATAACTATATAGGGAAGTTTTTCCATGGAGTCATCAGATTCTAGATTTTTTTTGTAGCCCACTATATCTCTTACATGGTGGCTCTCAAAGAGCTTGTACCTTCTTTCCATCTCACTTATCCCCCAGAATAATGACGAAGATGCCTTCTTTGGATCAGTTATTACCGGCATTATAAGGTGGGGGATTCCATTGTAGATAGAAAGTTCCACTACCTTAGGGTCTATGAGGAGGAGTTTCACTTCTTCTGGTGAATGTTTGTAGAGGATTGACATTATAATTGTGTTGATGCAAACAGACTTACCAGATCCTGTAGCTCCCGATACCAGGAGGTGGGGCATTTTTTCTATGGCTGATACTACAATATCACCCGATATGGACTTACCCATGGCAAAGGGAATCTTGTATTTGCTTTTTACAAATTCTTCTGATGATATGATTTCTTTTAGGCCTACTACTTCCTTCTTATCATTTGGCACTTCTATCCCTATGTGGCTCTTGCCAGGAATAGGGGCAAGGATCCTTATCCCACTTGTCGCAAGGGCAAGGGAGAGGTCATCAGCAAGGTTAACTATCTTACTTACCTTGACTCCCCTTTGAGGTTTTAGTTCATAGCAGGTTATTGTAGGTCCTATATCGATTTGGACAACTCTCGCCTCTATACCGAAGGAATCTAGGGTCTCCTCAATGGCCTTAGCCTTATCTTTTATCTCCTTATTGTCAATATCTGACACTTCATTTCTAGCATCAAGGAGGTCAATGGCAGGATAGGTATAGGAACCAAATTCCCTCTTGAAGCTTTCGTTTAGGTCTGCCAATTCAACCTGTCTAGACCTATAGTTATTTACCTTGGCCTCTCCTAGCTCATCTAGATTAATAGTTTGGAGGGGTTTCTTGTTGGCTTTGGATGGTGTTTCTAGCTCTTTTCTTGGCTTTTCTTCTAGGTCAATTCTTCTATTTGTTCTTACTTCTTCTTTATCTTCTTGTGCCTTTCTTTCTTGTCTTTCTATATTTTTAGCTTGGATCTTATTCCTTGAATCTCCAATAAAGGCCTTGGACGAATTGTAGGCACTTATGGAGATATCACGACCCTTGCCAAAAAATTCCCTGTAGGTAAGGGGACTTAGGTCGACTATTAGGGCAAGGCTAGATATTATAAGCATTATATATAGGCCTAGCTCTCCTACAATTCCTATTACAAGGTAGGCAACTAGTCCACCCAGACCTCCTCCACCCTTGACACTTTGCAAGGCTGAATATTCCATAGTCCACTTCAAGGAATTTCTCAAATAATCTTTGGATAAGAGTCCTAGGACCAATAGGTAGATTGTATAAGCTAGGATAAATTCGCTTAGGTGGTTCTTGAAGGTCCCCCTAAAGGAAGTTAAGAAGGTCAAAAACATCAAGATTGGAAAGACTAGAGAAAGTTTTCCAAAGATTCCTCCAAAAAACTTCTCCAAGAAATCTCCCATAGAGCCTGTGTTTGAACTTAATATAAAGACAAATAATAAGACCTGTAAGACCATCATTATTAGGGAGAATTTTCTTATGTCAAAAGATTTTTCCCTTGGTTTTACTTTTTTGGTCCTATTTGGAGCCTTGTTCTTCGATTTTTTTCTAATTCTATTATCATTCTTACTCGTCATAGTTACCTCTATTTTGATTATATAATAGTGAGAGCAAAAAATAAACTGCCCTTAGGCAGCTTACTTAATTACTAAACAAATTAGTGGTTATTTCTTTTATCCTTAGAATTGTTATCTCTCTTGTATGGAGATTCATCTAGTGGCCAAGCCTCAGCTTCTTCTTCTTTTTTGAGAAGGGCCTTTCTTGAGAGATTAATCCTACCTTGTCTATCAATTTCAGTAACCTTAACTGTAACTTCATCTCCGACACTTAGGACATCTTCAACCTTGTCAATTCTCTTAGTATCGATTTGGCTAATGTGGAGGAGGCCTTCCTTGCCTATGGCAATTTCTACAAAGGCACCGAAGTTCATGATTTTTGTAACAGTACCTGTAAAGACATCTCCAGCCTTAGGATCGGTTACTATATTTCTTATCATCTCAATGGCTTTCTTTCCACTTTCTCCATTTTCTGATGCTACAGTTATATGGCCATCATCTTCTGTTTCGATTTTGACACCTGTTGCATCTATGATTCTATTTATATTTTTTCCACCAGAACCAATTACATCACGAACCTTCTCTGGGTCTATATCTATTGTATAAAGTCTTGGTGCATAGTCTGATATGTCAGCTCTTGGCGCATCTATGGCTGATTCAATTACATCAAGGATTCTCATACGAGCGCTGTGGGCATCTTGGAGGGATGTTTCTAGAACTTCCCTAGTAATACCAGCTATCTTGATATCCATTTGGAGGGCAGTTATACCATCACGAGTACCTGCTACCTTGAAGTCCATATCACCAAGGTGGTCTTCTAGGCCTTGGATGTCTGTTAGGATTGATATAGAATCATCTTCTTTGATAAGTCCCATAGCTATACCTGCAACTGGCTTCTTGATTGGAACTCCTGCGTCCATTAGACTTAGGGTTGATCCACAAATAGAGGCTTGGGAACTTGATCCATTGGATGATAGGACTTCTGATACTACTCTAATTGTATATGGAAAATCACTCTCATCTGGCAATACTGGGATCAAGGCTCTTTCTGCGAGTCTTCCATGACCTATCTCCCTTCTACCAGGTCCCCTTAGAGGTTTGATATCTCCTACAGAAAATGGTGGGAAATTGTATTGGTGGATATATCTTTTCTTGATTTCTTCCTTGTTTAGTCCGTCAATTATTTGGACATCGGCAGGAGAACCGAGTGTTACTACTGATAGGACTTGGGTTTGGCCCCTCTTAAATAAACCTGAACCATGTACCCTTGGCAAAAGTCCTACTTCTGCTGATAGTGGTCTTATCTCTGTAAGTTCTCTACCGTCAGGTCTTATCTTATCAATAGAAATCATACGGCGGACTTCTTTTTTCATGATAGAGTCGACTCTTCTATGGATTTCATCTTCACTTTCAGGATATTCTTCTAGGTATTTTTCCTTGGCAGCTTCTTCTATCCTAAAGATATTGTCTTCTCTCTCAGTCTTATCTGTTGTTCTGATTGAGCTTTTGATATCTTCTTCAAAGTCTGCACTGATTAACCTATCAAGCTCAGTTTCTTCTACTTCAGGAACTTCCATTTTTTCCTTGCCTATATCATCGATTATACTTTGGATAAAGTCTGAGATATCACCTATCTCTTCTAGGGCAAGGAGCATGGCTTCTAGCATTTCTTCTTCTGATAGCTCGTTAGCCCCTGCTTCTACCATGTTGATAGCGCCTTTTTTGCCTGCTACTGTAAGGGTTAGGTCTGATTTTTCTCTTTGGTTCTTATCTGGATTAATGATTAGCTCACCATCAACCTTACCTACAGTTACAGCCCCTACTGGACCATCAAAAGGAATATCTGATATACCTAGGGCAATGGATGCTCCTATGGTAGTTAATGGATCAGGAAGAACATCTTCTTCCATAGATAAAACTGTTGCAACGACTTGGACATCATTGTAATAATTTTCTGGGAAAAGTGGTCTTAGTGGCCTATCCATTTGCCTTGATATAAGGGTTGCTTCGTCACTAGCCTTACCCTCTCTTCTCAAAAATCCACCTGGAATCTTACCAATTGCGTATAATTTTTCTTGGAAATCACAGATTAGTGGGAAAAAGTCTACCCCTTCCCTTGGCTTCTCACTTGCTACAGCAGTTACAAGTAGTGAAGTGTCCCCACTCCTTATGTAACATTCGCCATTAGTTTGCTCAGCAAACTTGCCTATGGTTACTTCTATGTCCCTGCCTCTTTTTGATGAATATTTATAAGTATTTACCATCTTTACTCCTATACAAAATAAGGCGGGTAAGCCCCGCCAATAATTAACCTCTTATTCCAAGTCTCTCAATTATAGATCTATATCTATCAATATCCTTGTTTTTAAGGTAGTTTAACATTCCTTTTCTACGTCTGATCATCTTGTAAAGACCTCTTCTTGATGAGTGGTCCTTCTTATTTTCTTTTAAGTGTTCTGTTAAATCAGCAATTCTTTTTGATAAAATTGCAATTTGTACTTCTGGAGAACCTGTGTCTCCTTCGTCTCTTTGGTATTCTTTGATTATTGCTTGTTTGTCTTCTGGTTTTAACATATTTTCCTCCATAAATTTTATTTGCCATTTACAAAGTAAAAGTCGAGGTTTCAATTACTTAGCAAAGGTACTAATTCATTATACTCTTAATTAGATGTTTGTAAAATCTTTTCCGATTTTTTCAATATGGTCATAGGCCATGGCCTTATCCTTATTCATTTGCTCTACCAGGTCTTCCTTGGAGTCAAACTTGAAGTCGCCCCTAAAGAATTCTAGAAATTCTATAGAAATATCCTTGCCATAGATATCTTGGTCAAAGTCTAGGATATAGGTTTCGCTCTTCCTATTTTCATTCTCAAAGGTAGGATTTGATCCGACATTGGTTAGACCAAAGTATGACTTATCGTCTATATTTACCTTGGATAGGTAGACCCCATCTCTTGGAAGGAGGTAGTTAAAGGATGTCTTGAGGTTGGCTGTAGGGAAATTCATAGTCCTTCCCCTCTTGTAGCCAGATACAACAACTCCCTTAATCCTATAATTTCTTCCTAGGAGCCTATTGGCATCATTTATCTCGCCATTTCTCACCAACTCCCTAATAGTATTAGAAGATATCTTCTTATCTTCATTTTCCTTCTCAAAGTCTACTACCGAAGTCTTGTAGTTGTAGTCGTATTCGTATTTTTTGAGGGTTTCTACACTTCCCTTGGCATTTTTACCAAACCTATAGTCCTCGCCACAAATAACATAGCCCGCATTTAATTTTTTATTTATAATGTCGGATATAAATCTTCTAGGACTTAGGTTCATGAATTTCTCATCAAAGTCGATTAGGCAAAAGGTCTTTATACCAAGGCTTGCAAGGATTTCTATCTTATCATCTAGGCTTGTTAGGTAGGACTTTTCTTCTTGTAGCTTTAGCTTGGTATTTTCCTTAAATAAGAGTACAGCTGGATCTAGGTCGTATTTATCGCTAATTTCCAAGTTATTTTTCATAAGTTTCTGATGACCCAAGTGGACTCCATCAAAATTTCCTAGACTTACTGCTTTCCTGCCTAAGTCTGGTAGGTCTATGTTTAGGTCATAAATTTTTATCTCATCTATCATAAAATATTTTCTCCATTTTTAGAAAATACTCGCCCTTGCTTAGAAAAGTCCTTGCAAGTCCTATAAATTCATTGTCTATATAAAGTCTAACTAGTCCTTGGTTTTTATCTGGAATTTTTACTGTCATCCCATTAATTACTTTTTTGAAGTAGGTCTCATCAAGGTCGTATCTCTCATATTGGACAAGGGCAAGATCAGGACCCTTTAGCATAGCCTTAAGATTTTCTATGTCAGTTGCCATTATTTCTTGAGACCTTATGGCATCCTCTACTAGAAAATCTCCGACCCTAATCCTCCTAAGGCCCTCTACATAGGCAAGGGTCCCTAGGTCTTCTCCTATATCATCTATCAAGGTCCTTATATAGGTTCCCTTGGAACAGGTTACTTCGATAGTTGCTAGGGGAAAGGCAAAGTCAATTACCTTGATATCATATATCCTTACCTTGCGTTTCTTTCGCTCTATACTCTTTCCTTCTCGGGCTAGGTCATAGAGCTTCTTGCCATTTACCTTGAGGGCTGAATACATGGGAGGGATTTGGTCAATCTCCCCCTTGTAATTTTCTAGGATAGCTTCAAGGTCATCTCTACTAATAACCTTATCAGATTTACCTATGACCTCTCCTGCCCTATCTAGGGTGTCGGTCTTTATGCCAAAGTGGGCTTTGGTTATATAGGTCTTTTGCTTTTCCATCATATAGTCAGATACCTTGGTCGCCTTACCTAAGACTATGGGCAAGAGACCAGAGGCTTCGAGGTCAAGGGTTCCCGTGTGGCCGACCTTTTTTTGATTGAAGGCAGCTCTTACTAGGGATACAACCCTAGCTGATGAAATTCCTTCTTCCTTATCAACTATAAGAATTCCACTATACATTAATTCCCTTTAAGACTTCTCTTGCAACTTGGTCAGCCTTTTCTAGGCTCTCTTCAAAGATTGAAAAGCCACTTGCTTGGATGTGGCCACCACCACCGTTGGCTCTGGCTACAGCAGATACATCAACTCCCTTTGACCTAAGGGATACCTTGTATTCGTTGTCGTCATATTCTTTAAGAATCATAGAAACTTCGACTTCGTCTAGGTCTCTTAGCATATTTACGATGACTTCAGCATCTCCCATTTGAACACCAAACTTATCTACTTCTTCCTTGCTTATTACTACATAAGCCTTATTGTCAGTAAATTCTGCCTTAGAAATAACGTCTGTTTCAAACTTCATCACCTTGATTGGCTTTGATTGGTAGAGATTTCTAAAAATATATTCTACATCTGCCCCTACAGTTATGAGCTTTCCTGCTACTAGATGGGTGTATTCACTAACATTTGAATACAAGAACCTTCCTGTATCTGTGCAAATTCCTGCAAATAGGAGACTTGCTATAGTATCAACCATTGGCAAGTCAAGTCTATCTATTATTTCATAGATTAACTCACAAGTAGCAGGAGCTGTATCGTAAATCATGTTGAGGTCTGTATCTATCTTGCCCTTGACATGGTGGTCAACTACAACTGTCTTCTTGGAATTTCTTGCTATACTTGTAAGCTCTCCAATCCTATCAAATTCTGAACAATCTAAGATTATAAATAGGTCATAAGAATCCCTCTTCGCCTCAGCATAATAGTCTATATCAGGCAAAAATTGCAAATAATCGTCAACTGTATCATTAGCTAAAACTTCTACTTCCTTGCCATAAAGTTCTAAGGACCTTCTAAGGGCAAGGGTTGAGCCAAGGTTGTCGCCATCTGGATTTATGTGGGATCCTATGGCAATTGTTTGGCTCTCATCAATCATTTTCTTAAATTGATCTAACTTTTCTTTATCTATTCTCTCTTTGTTCATTGGCTTTCTTATCCTTTGCAATAGTTTCTTCGATTAGCTTATCCATATAAGCTCCTCTTTCGATTGACTCATCGAATTTGAACCTAAATTCAGGCATACTTCTAAGTCTCATCCTATCTCCTATAAGGACTTTTATATAACCCTTGGCTTGGTTTAGAGCGTCTAGGGCATCTTGCTTGCTCTTTTCATCTCCCAAAACGCTTATATAGCAATCAGCATAGGATAGGTCATTGGTTACTTCAACATCGGTGACTGAGACCATAGACTCACTTGAAAGTCTAGGGTCATTTATGTCATCTCTTATAATTTTTGAGAGTTCTTTCATTACTTCTGAGCTAACTCTCTCAGTTCTTCTTTTATTCATTAATTTCTTTCCTTTTCAACGATTTCGTAGGCTTCCATTATATCTCCTACCTTTACATCGTTAAATCTATTTAGGCCGATACCACCTTCGTAGCCTTGGGCTAGTTCCTTGGCATCATCCTTAAACCTCTTCATTGAGCTTATATCCCCGTCAAAGACTACAATGTTGTCACGGAGGAGTCTAACCTTTGCCCTTCTTGGTACTGAGCCATTGGTTACCATAACACCTGCTACAGTTCCAGCTCCAGGTATCTTAAAGGTATCACGTACTTCTGCCCTTCCTAGGACTTCTTCCTTAAATTCTGGATCTAGCATACCATTTATAGCTGCTTCTACATCTTCTATGGCTTCATAGATTACGCTGTAAGTTCTTATCTCAATGTTGTTATCCTTGGCTCTTTCTAGGGCACCTTGGGTAGGTCTTACATTAAAGCCTATAATAATGGCATTTGATGCTTGGGCTAGGAGGACATCTGATTCGGTTATACCACCTACAGCTCCAGCTATAACTGATACCTTTACTTCTTCGTTAGATAGCTTGGTTAGGGATTGGCTAACTGCATCTACTGTTCCCTTAACGTCAGTCTTAACTATTATATTAAGTTCCTTTAATTCCCCCTCTTGGATATCTGAATACATATCCTCAAGATTAGTATTTGCCTTGGCCTTTAGGTGTTCTTCACGCTTAAATTCAGCAGCCCTATTAGCAAAGTCCCTAGCAACTTTCTCATCTTCCACTGCATAGATCTTATCTCCAGCTTCTGCTACATCTGATAGACCTAGGATTTGGGCAGGCATTGATGGTGTTGCTTCGTCTATAGCATCCCCTAGGGAGTTAAACATAGCCCTAATCCTACCTGATGCAGAGCCAGTTACTACATAGTCTCCTGTATGGAGGGTTCCCTTTTGAACAAGGACTGTTGCAACAGCTCCCCTTGACTTATCTAGTTGGGCCTCGATTATTATTCCTACTGCTGGTCTATTTGGATTTGCTTTTAGCTCTCTCATCTCAGCAACTAAAAGAACCATCTCAAGGAGGTCATCGATTCCTTGGCCGGTGTGGGCAGATACTTCTACCATGATTGTATCTCCACCCCATTCTTCTGAAACAAGGCCATATTCCATAAGTTCTTGTTTAACCCTGTTTGGATCAGCAGTTTCCTTATCCATCTTGTTGATTGCAACTATTATTGGAATATCTGCAGCCTTGGCGTGGTTTATCGCTTCTATTGTTTGTGGCATAACCCCATCATCTGCTGCTACTACAAGGATAGCTATATCAGTTGATTGGGCTCCCCTCATCCTCATCTCAGTGAAGGCTTCGTGGCCTGGTGTATCCAAGAAGGAAATTTTTCTTCCATCTAGGTCTACAACTGACGCTCCTATATGTTGGGTAATCCCGCCTGCTTCACCACTTGTTACATGGGTTGATCTAATCTTATCTAGGATTGAAGTTTTACCATGGTCAACGTGGCCCATAACTGATACTACTGGTGGACGAACTAGTTTATCTTCTTCCTTATCTTCATAGTCTAATTCTACTGATTGTTCTTCAATGGCATCATATTCAACTTCAGGTGTTATCTCTTTTCCAAAGTCTAAGGCTACAAGTTCAGCTTGGTCATATTCGATTTGATCATTTAGACCTGCCATAACTCCAAGCCCTATGAGTTTTCCTATAACTGCATTTGGTGATTCACCTAGCCTATCAGCAAAAGTCTTTACATTAACTGTTTCAGGAATTTCGATCTTGCCTGACTCTTCTTTCTCTATTTGTTGGTTTTTATTTACCTTAGAGGACTTTTTGTTTTTATTTTTCTTTTTTCTCTTCTTCTTTGGCTTATCTTCTATCTCAAACTTTTCTTCATAGTCCTCAGCGTTTTTCTTAGGATGTTTGCTTTCCTTCTTTTTGTTAGCTGGCTTTTTCGATTTTTTGTTTTCTTCTTCCTTGAGTTCCTCAAAGTATTCATTAATTATTTCAAGCTCTGATCCTGAAACCATAGACATATGTGACTTTATATCCATATTAAATTCTTCATTTAATAACTTAACCATTTCCTTGGCACTCATATTATTTTCTTTTGCTAATTGATATACTCTAATTTTTTCTGCCATATAACTCTCCTCAATTTACTTCATAAGCTTTTAACTCCTCGTAAAACTCTTCTGAAATTTTTTCTTTAAATACTCGGTTTAGCTTATTGGTCTTAATCGCTCTTTCTATACAAGCTTGATCCTTGCATAGGTAAGCACCTCTACCGTTTTTCTTGCCGGTTTCATCTATCAAAATCCCTTCTTCCTTGTTTTTTACAATCCTTAGAAGGTCATTTTTATCTTTAAGCTCACCACAAACTACACATTTTCTTTGTGGTATTTTTTTAGCTTTTTTCATTCTACATCCTCGATATCATCATCTTCATCATAAATATCTTGGCTCATCTTCTCATCAACTTCTAGATCACTTATAGTGTTGTCAGTTTCCATCTCTAAAATATCGCTTACTTCTTCATCTATTTCGTCAATATCTTCTGGGTCTGATTCAATATAGACTTCTTCGCTTAGGTCTTTGTCGTTTAAGCCAAGGATTTCGTCAATTTCATCCTGATCTAGACTCTCATATACTTCTTCTGATTTGATATCTATCTTCCAACCAGTAAGTCTAGCCGCAAGTCTAGCATTTTGTCCTTCCTTGCCTATAGCTAGGGATAGTTGGTCTTCGCTTACTACTACCAAGGACTTCTTTGTCTTTTCATTTATCAATACGTCTATAATATCAGCTGGTGATAGGGCGTTGGATATGAATTTCTTGATATCCTTATCATAGTCAATTATATCAATTTTTTCATCTTGTAGTTCTTCTACTATTGAATTGACCCTAGCTCCCTTGAAGCCTATACAAGCTCCTACAGCATCTATAGATTCATCATTTGAAAATACTGCCATCTTGGTCCTAGAACCAGCTTCCCTGGCTAGATTATAGATTTCGATTGTTCCATCAGTTATCTCAGGTACTTCTAGCTCAAAGAGTCTAGTAACTAGGTCTTGGCTTGACCTAGATAGGATGATTTGTGGGTCCTTGCCAGAATTTCTAACTTCCTTTATAAGGAACTTCATCCTCTCATTTGGAATGTATGATTCAGTTGGCACTTGCTCCTTTAATGGAACAACTCCCTCAATCTTATCTAAATTTACATAAACATTATACTTATCTTGCCTCTGGATAGAGCCAGTAATCATCTCGTTGGACCTTTCAATATAGTCCCCATAGAGCCTATCCCTTTGGGCATCCCTAATCTTTTGGATAACAATATTTCTTGCAGTTTGGGCTGCAACCCTGCCAAAGTTTTTAGGTGCAAGTTCTATCCTTACAGTATCCCCTAGCTTGTAGGATGGATCGATTTCTAGAGCATCCTTTAGGGATATTTGGCTAATATCATCATCAACTAGCTCTACTACTTCCTTTAAGGCAAATATTTGAATTTGACCACTTTCTTCATCAATTACGACATCAACATTTTCTTCATTTTCATAATTTTTTTGATAGCTTTTTATCAAAGCCTTTTGTAAGGCATCAAGGACTACTTCCTTATCTAGGCCCTTTTCCTTACAAAGCTGGTCCAAAGCTAGCATAAAATCATTGTTCATACTCTCTCCTTAGAATACAATTTCTATATTTATTTGCTTTATATTGTCCTTATTAACTTCCTTAACTTGATCATCTTCGAGATCAAAACTTAGACTATCTTCTCCGATATCCCTTATATATCCTATAAAGCTTTCTCCATCATTCATCTTTACCTTAAGTAATTCACCCTTGTTTCTTAGCAAGTCTCTGTCTGTTTTTAGTGGTCTTGATAAGTCTTGGCTTGACACTTCAAGATAATATGAATCCTTTATAAGATCAAGTTCATCTAGCTTAGTATCTAGATACTTACTTACCTTCTCGCAGTCGTCAATAGTAATTCCTTCATCATTGTAAATAAAAAATGTAAGGACTTTATTACCCTTAGATCCTTGAAAATCGATATCGACAAGTTCATATCCTAAATTTTCTATATCCTCTTCGAAAATCTCCTTAAGTCTTTCTACTAAATCCATACTACCTTCTTTCTTATTAACAGTTAAAAAGAGTGGAAATACCGCCACTCTTTGTTAAAATTATTATACTGTTAAATATTAACTTTTCAATTAAAGTGAACCAGCTAATTTCACTTTATAAAATCTAGGATTTATGATAACATAATATTACAAAGAAATACTTATCTTTGAATGGATGATAAAGAAGAGGAGCGATTATGAATTTTCTAATAGATGATAAGGCAAAAACTTTCTTGGATAAGAAAAATATAAGGGAAATTTATGTAAACCCAGACCTTGATACAAAGGGAGCCTGCTGTGGACCGGGAGTCTGCGATTTTGTAGTAACTACCAAGGAAGATAATAAGGATAATTACAAGAAAGAAAGATCCAAAGACATAGACATCTTCTACCACCCAAACTTGACCATGTTCTTTGAAGATAGCGAAGAAATCCTAATCTCAGCCTTTGGCCTTGGCCCTATCAAAAAATTATATGTAGCCAACGAAAAGAACCTACTATATTAATAACTTATTCTTACCAAAAGAAATCTCCTGCCCAAAATAACAGGAGATTTTACTTAGTTACCTTAACTCTGTCCTACGAATTATGGTGTAAGTGCCAAGGCCTAGGATAAGACTTATAGCTAGGAAGCTAAGGACAGGATAGACAAAGTTTATAGATCCATCTGCCATAAAGCCCATAGCCTTGGTAAAGAAAGCTATGATATTCATAATAGTTTCTTGGCTAATGAATAAGATAGATTGTAAAACTAAATGCGACAGTAAAACAAAATAGAAAACTCATAATAACTTCGTGTAAAATGTTAATAATCTATGGGAGCTATGTGCTGAGAGGAAGTTTGACTTTGACCATCAAACCTTATAGGATAATGCCTTAAAGGGATGAATCATATTTATATTCCTATAATAAACGAGGAGGTTTTCTTGGTACTTGAAGCTAAAGCTAATTTTCTTCACCTCGGTCGCAGGTGGTTTTTTGTTTTGCTCTCTTTCGTTCGCTCAACTCACTAAAGTAGACAATAAAAAACCAGAGACACCTATATCTCTGGTAAATTTCTTTATTATTGGCGTATTTCTTAAAACAAACCATCAAATAAAGACATTTGGTTTTTTTCTTGGATGCCGTCTGTTATGCCTAGGTTTTTTAGGGAAGATAAGGCGTTTTTATTTACTGAAGTTCTTTGGCTTAGGTCTTCTACCGATATGAATTCGCCCTTTAGCCTCTCTCTTACTATATCTTCTGCCATGGCCTCTGATACGTCATCTACTGCTGCTAATGGTGGGAGGATGTAGCCAGGTCTATCTGATAGCAAGAATTTCTTGGCATCTGACTTATAGATGTCTGCCCTATCGAGTTTGATATCTCTTGCTGCCATTTCTTCGGCTACTTCTAGGACTGTCCTTACTTGCTTATCCCTTTGGGATAGGTCGTAGGAGTCTCTAAGTTTCCCTAGTTCTTCTTGGATTTCTTTAAGTCCCCCTATGACTGTTGAATATTTGAAGTCGTTTATCTTGGTATTAAAGTAGGTGGCATAGAAAGCTTCTGGATAGTAGACCTTGTAGTAAGCTATCCTGTATGACATCAAGCAGTAGGCAACCGCGTGGGCCTTAGGAAAGAGGTATTGGATTTTCTTACAAGATTCTATATACCAGTTAGGTACTCCATTTTCTTCCATATAGGCTAGGGTATCTTCATCAAGGACTCTTCCCTTTCTTACTGTTTCCATTATGGTAAAGGACTTTTTCTTATCAAGTCCTAGTTTTATTAGGTAGTTCATGATATCATCACGGGTTGATATTATTTCATCAAAGCTTGCAGTCTCTGACCTAACTAGGTCTTGGGCATTGTTGAGCCACACGTCCGTACCATGGGATAGGCCAGATATCCTCACCATTTCGGAGAACTTGGTTGGGTAGGTATCCTTGAGCATCCCCCTTACAAAGCCCGTCCCAAATTCTGGTATGCCAAGAGTTCCTATTTCATTGTTGGAAAAGTCGTGTTTTATATCTAGGCTCTCTGTTGATGAGAAGATCTTCATTACCTTAGGATCTCCCATGGTTATCTCAAGGGGGTTGGTTCCTGTAAGGTCTTGGAGGGCCCTGATTATGGAAGGCACATCGTGGCCTAGGAGGTCAAGCTTGAGGAGAGTCTCATGCATCATATTGTAGGTAAAGTGGGTGGTTTGTATATCCCCCTTACCATCATCTGCCGGATATTGGATAGGGGTAATGTCAAATATTTCTATGTCATTAGGAACTACTATAAGACCACCTGGGTGCTGACCAGTTGTTCTTTTGACATCCTTTAGTCCCCTTTGGATTTTTCTGACCTGAGCATCGGTAAAGCTTACATTGTAGTCTTCGCTATATTTTTTGATATAGCCAAAGGCCGTATTATCCTGGATAACTCCTATGGTTCCTGCCCTAAATACCTTGCCCTTACCAAAGAGTTCTTCTGTGTACCTGTGGATGGTTGGTTGGTATTCTCCAGCGAAGTTTAGGTCTATATCAGGTTCCTTATCTCCTTCAAAGCCTAAGAAAACCTCAAATGGTATATTGTGGCCATCCTTTTTCATCTTAGTCCCACATACTGGGCAATCCTTGTCGGGATAGTCTATACCAGAACCTAGGAGGTCTTCTTCATGAAACTCGCTATGCTTGCATGATGGACATACATAGTGAGGGCAAAGGGGGTTTACCTCTGTAATATCTGCCATGGTAGCAGCAAAGGAAGAACCAACCGATCCTCTAGATCCAACCAAGTAGCCATCATCATTTGACTTACCTACAAGTTTCTTGGCTATGATATAAAGAACAGCATAGCCATTTGAAATTATAGAGTCAAGCTCCTTGTTGAGCCTATCTTCTACAAGCTTAGGAAGGGGGTCTCCATAGATAGAGTGGGCCTTGGCAAAGCAAGTCTCCCTAAGTTCCTTATCAGATCCTTCGATAACAGGAGGGAAGGTTCCCTTGGGAATTGGCCTGAGGGATTCGATTTGACTTGCCAGAATCTTAGGATTTCTAATAACTACATCCTCCCTATCTAGTGGATCTAGGTAGGTAAAGCCATCCATCATTTCAGAAGTAGTCCTTAGATAATACAGAGGGCGATTTTCGTAGTAGGAAAAATATTGGCCCTTGTGGAGGATATTTCTCAAAATATAGTCGCTTTTTTCAAGATACCTTACAGCACCGGTCGCTACGGCAAGTTTATTATCTTCCTTGGCCATATCCACAATTTTCTTATTAATGTCTTCAACTTGACCAAGATCTCTAATCTTACCATTTTCTATCCTATCAGCAAATATCTGACTTGGGGCAACTTGGTAGAAGTCAAAGAGGTCACGAAGCCTATTGATATCCTTGGATGACCTATTATTTTGGAGGTAGAAAAAAAGCATCCCCTCATCTGCCCCTGATCCAACTAAGAGTCCTTCCCTATATTTTTCGAGTAGGGATATAGGGGTCTTGGCTTCAGAGTTAAAGTACTTCATCCTTGATTCTGATATTAACTTGTAGAGATTTTTGAGACCTGTTTTGTCTTTGGCAAAGACTAGGGCAGAGAAGCTCTCGTGCTTGGACTTTGGCCAGTAGCTCTTTAGCTCATTTATATTTCTTAGATTAATCCCATCTTGGCTCATTATCATCTTAAACATCTTGATAAAAATCTGACCAGTCGCCCTGGCATCATCTGATGCCCTGTGGTGGTTAAAGGCAGGGATTTCTAGTTTTCTAGCTATCTTATCCAGGGAAAACTTCTTCATATCAGCAAAGAGCGCCCTTGCCATAGGGAGGGTATCCATATAAATTGGATTAAAATCAATCCCCATCCTATAGGCATTTTCCCTAACAAAGCCAATATCAAAGTCTGTATTTTGACCCACTAGGATAGCATCCCCACAAAATTCAAGAAAGCCTGGCAAGACTTCTTCTATCTTTGGCTTATCCTTAACCAAATCATTGGTAATGCCTGTGAGCTCTACTACCTTTTCTGGGATGACCATTTGAGGATTTACTAGTTCATTATAGATCTCTGTAATCTTTCCATCCTTAACCCTAACTGCACCAATTTCTGTAATCCTATCCTTATAGCGAGAAAGTCCTGTTGTCTCAAGGTCGAAGACTACAAATTCTTGGTCTTTGATATCCCTTATCTCTGGGACTTTTTTGTCTGATAGGTTGGTTAGGACCCTAAGCTCATCTTCTACTAGTAAAAGCTCTGCCCCCTGGAGCATTTTGATATTTTCCTTACTTAGGGCCTCGTAGAGGTCAGGGAGAGCTTGGAGGGTTTCGGTATCGGTAATTCCTACTGTATCGACCTTCCAGGCCTTTAGGGTATCAACTAGGTCCTTATTATCTACAAAGCCATCAAGGTTGGTCATCTTGGTGTGGACTTCTAGCTCAATCCTCCTATCGAGGGCAGTATCTATCCTTCTGCCGATTATTTCATCGACCATAGAATTAACTGTAAAGACTTCTTCGTGGGCAAAGTCATCGTAGTTTAGGACTCCCTCTACCCTAACTGTAGAGCCATTTTTAAGTGGAGCAAGCTTGCTATTATTGTTCCCATTGGCAAATAGCTTACAAGAAAGAGCATCGGTCTTATCTTCTAGGTCAAAGGTATAGATAAAATAGCCACCCTTAGTTTCAAAGGTAGTTAAGCCGTAGACCTTTCCTATTAGGGAAGTAGTAACCCCCTTCCTCTCATAGATATCTTTTATGTCGATAACATCGGTCTTTATCTTTCTTCCAAAGTTAATTTCATCGACTGGGTCAACTTCTTCTTTGGCATTATTTTTGTTTTCTAGTGTCCTATCGATTTGTTCTTGGATGGCCCTCTCTCTTTGCTCTAGGAGGAGGTCTGCCCTGCTTGATTTATTTTCTGTACTTGCTTCCTCGAATTCTTGATCAGACTCTTTATTATCAGCCTTTTCTATAGGTAGGTCATCAGAGTCGTCTTCAATCTCATCAAAAACTATCTCCACATCTACGAAGTCAAAGTATTGGATGATTTTTCTTTCAACTTCCTCTACAAAGTCTTCTTTCTTTCCTTCTAGGTAGAGGGTTAACTTATTTTTCCTCTTCCAATAAATTGCCTTGGTTATAGCTATTTTTTCTTTTCCTATATCGATTAGATCAGCTAGGTCAATTTTCATTTTTATTTGCTTCCACTAGGCTCTCTATCAAGGTATCGACTATCTCTTCTTCCTTAACTTTTTTGATGGTTTTGCCATTTTTAAACAAAAATCCCATCCCATTAGCTGCACTTATACCAAAGTCCGCTTCCTTTGATTCTCCCGGGCCATTTACAGGGCAGCCCATTATGGCAACCTTGGCAGAGAGGTCAAGCTTAGCTGTCTTATCTTCTACTTCCTTTACAATCTTTGGTAGGTCGACTGTTGTCCTTGAGCAAGTTGGGCAAGATACTATATCTATCCCATCCCTTCTTAGGTTAAGGGCCTTAAGGATGGCCTTACCTGCCTTAACCTCTTCTACTATATCTCCAGTTATAGAAACCCTGATGGTATCGCCGATGCCTTCCTTAAGAAGGGTCCCTATTCCTATTGAAGATTTAACAAGGGCTTGGTAGAGGGGACCGGCTTCTGTTACACCAAGATGAAGAGGGTAGTCGACTTCATCTGAAAGCATCCTATAGGCATCTATCATAGTATTTACATCTGATGATTTAACAGATATTTTTATATCGGTAAAGTCCATATCTTCTAGAATTTTTACTTCTTCTAGGGCAGAAGCTACAAGAGAGTCGGCATTTACTCCACCAAACCTATCAATTATTTCTTTGGATATGGATCCAGAATTTACCCCGATCCTTATAGGGATATTCTTCTCCTTGCACTTATCGACTAGGAGCCTTACCTTATCTTCTCCTCCTATATTTCCTGGGTTATACCTTAGGCAATCACAGCCATTTTCTACAGCTGCAAGGGCTAGCTTGTAGTCAAATTGGATATCAGCTACCAAGGGAATGGTAGTCCTCCTCTTAATCTCAGGAATCGCCTCGGCATCCTCTATAGAATTAATGGCTGACCTTGCTATATCACAGCCAGCTTCTTCTAGGGCATGGATTTGTGCAACAACTGCCTCCGCATCTGAGGTCTTGGCTGTTGTCATTGATTGGACAGAAATAGGAGAGTCACCTCCTACTGCAACATCTCCTACATAAATCTTCTTAGTTTTTTTTCTCATTTATTTCTCCTTATAGTAATGTAAGTATATCCTTAACTGAAATAATTATTATCAAGCCTATTAATAGGACAAAGCCTACTATAGTAATAATTCCTTCGACTTTTTTATTAACCTTCTTCTTGGTAACCATCTCATAGAATGAAGTTACAAGTTTTGAACCATCTAGGGCTGGTATAGGTAAGAGGTTAAAGACTGCTAGGTTTACAGATATATAGGAAAGAAAATACAAGAGGCTCATAAGGCCAATTGATGCTTGGTTGCCTAACTCCTTTACAACACCTATAGGACCAGATAAAGCAGAAAAGGCAATCTTTCCTGTAAATAGTCCTCCCAAGACTGTAAAAATCATTTTAATATTTCTACCTGTTTCTAAGAAACCTTCCTTGATAGATTCAAAAAATCCATTGTCGCCAAGCTTTGATTCTATACCGACTACCTTGGACCCATTAACTTCAAAGGGTTTAAGAGAAAAGTCCTTCTCCCCCTCATTCTCCCTATAAATCCTAACAGGTATTTCGACGTCTTCGCCATTTGCTTCATAAAATTCGCTTATATTCTTAGAAATATCAGCAAATTCTACTACTTCCCTATCTCCTACCATCCTTACTTCATCGCCTACTTCTATTCCAGCATCTCTTGCTGGAGACTTCTCAGGAAAGCCCCCTACAAACCTTGTAGGTGATCCAGTATTGAAGGCAACTACAGAAAAAATCAAAAAGGCTAGGAGTAAGTTCATGACAGGCCCTGCAAGAATCGTCAAGAACCTCTTGTAGGCAGGAGCATTTTCAAAACTACGCTTGTCATCACTTTCTTCATCTTCGCCTTCCATAGCACAGTAACCCCCTATCGGGATTAGCCTTAGACTATATTGGGTCTCGCCCTTAACAGTTGAAAATATTTCAGGACCCATGCCCACAGAAAACTCATTTACCTTTATTCCAGATAATTTTGCTACAATGAAATGACCAAATTCATGAAATAAAATCAAGAACAAGAACATGACTATAGCTATTATTATTTTAGTCATATAATCTCCTTATAGTATTGAAAATAGATAAAGAATAGGAGCTATAAATAATAAGGAGTCAAACCTATCCAAAATTCCCCCATGGCCTATAATAATATGGCCAAAGTCCTTGATGCCTGTTTGCCTTTTGATGTAGGATGCAACAAGGTCACCTACTTGAGAAAGGCTCGCTGCTATTATGGTAAAGATAAGGACATCGAGGATTCTTATATCAAGATTTGCACTACTTACATAGATGATATTTAGGATTATAGCTCCGATAACTCCACCCAGACATCCCTCTAGGGTCTTGTTAGGTGAAATATGGGCTATAAGGTCTATCTTATGCTTGCCTATGGTAGATCCTACCAAATAAGCAAAGGTATCAGATCCCCAAGCAGTCAAATACAAGAGCCAGATATAATTTATATTTTGAATCCTAATTATATGGCTCATCAAAAATGACACATAGAGCATGGTAAAACTTGCCCCAAAGCCATCCATTAGGTTATATTTGCTATCAAAAATTATGCAAATTAATAGCATAAGTAGGCATATAGCAAAGGTCGTCATATAAAGGTCTGTCTTATCAGCAAAGGCAGCTATCATTATGAGGGTATTGGTCACAAATAAAAGTTTTAGGGGGATATTTATATTTATCTTTTTTAGGACTTCCTTCATCTCATAGAGACCTATAAAGGAAAAAGCCCCTATTCCTATAATGAAGGGTACCCTCCCCAAAAAGGTTATTAGGACCAAAATCGCAAGGATTATAGCCCCACCAAAGACTCTCTCAACAAAATTTTTCATTCTAAGCCCCCATACCTTCTATTTCTATTATTATAAGCTTCTAGGGCCTTATCAAAGTCTTCCCTAGTAAAGTCAGGCCACAAGGTATCAGTAAAGTAAAATTCTGTATAGGCCATTTGGTAGATCAAGAAATTGGATATCCTAAGCTCTCCACCCGGCCTAATAAGTAGGTCAGGATCATTTTGACCCTTGGTATAAAGGTAGGAAGAAATAAGGTCTTCATCCACCTCATCTTCTTTGATTCCATCCCTTAGCATATTCTTAAAGGCATGGACTAGCTCAGCCCTGCCCCCATAATTAAGAGCTACATTTAATAAAAGGCTCTTGTTATCCTTGCTATCTTCGCAAGCCTTGAGGCAGACTTCCCTTACCTTATCTGGGAGGGCATCAGTATCTCCCAAAATATTAAGCTTGCAATCTTCTTTCATTAGTATATCGAATTTAGTCTTTATAAAGGAAATTAAAAGATTCATAAGGTAGGAAACTTCTTCTTTAGGTCTCTTCCAATTTTCGGTTGAAAAGGCATAAAGAGTAAGGCACTCTACCCCCTTCTCCTTGGCATAGAGGCAGATGTCTATCACATTTTCTGCACCTACCTTATGGCCGTAAGTCCTAGGCTTAAGTCTTTTCTTAGCCCATCTTCCATTTCCATCTAAAATTATAGCCACATGTTTTGCTACATTTAACTTATCCATGCTTACCTCTTTATCTAAAATCTTAATTCATTATACCGAAAAAACTGATAGATTTCGACCAAGAATTTTAGACAAAAAAATACCAGCAAAGTCCTAAGACCTTACTGGCTTCTTGCTATTAATCAATTGTGATTTTTCTATTTGGGTCATTCTTAGATTTTGGTAAAGTAATGACGAGGATACCATTTTCTAGCTTAGCTCCTACCTTTTCTTCATCTATATCTACAAAGTTCATTGTCCTTGACATAGCTTGAGATTTTCTTTCCCTGTGGATATAATTTTTCTCCTCGTCACTCTCATCCTTGCTTGTTACTTTCTTGGCTGTTAGGGTGAGTTTGCCCTTATCAAGGTCGATATCTATGTCTTCCTTATCAAAGCCTGCAAGCTCTGCCTCAACCAAATACTTATCTTCATCCTCTGATATATCTACCTTGAAGGTATCTGAGAAGGAATTTAAGTTGCCGACATCATTAAAAAATGTATCTACCATATTATAAAAATCATTAAATCTATCTATTTCGTTATTTCTTCTTAGTAAGTTTGTCATATATTCTCTCCTTTTATTTTCTTAAGTGATACGTTCTTATAAGAATTAGCACTCTCGTTATCTGTCTGATAACTTCTTACATTTATAATATACTAGGAAGGTCAGAGAAAGTCAAATTTTTTTGCAAAAAATATCGCCCCTAGAATTTTAAGTATTCTAAGGACGATTTAAATATTATTTAGGCATTAACCTTAATCTTTTCACGAGCCTGACTCATCATTAGCTTGACCCTATTTAGTTGGTTAACTTCACTAGCTCCTGGGTCGTAGTCTATGGCTACTACGTTGGCCTCTGGGTAGATTTCTCTAATTTTTTTCATAACTCCCTTACCTGTTATATGGTTTGGTAAACAGCCAAAGGGTTGGATACAGACTATGTTTGGACAGCCCGAATGGATTAGCTCTACCATCTCTCCAGCCAAGAGCCAGCCCTCACCTGCCTGGTTACCAAGGCTAGTTATTTCGCTAGCGTAGTCTTTGATATCATTTATATAGCAAGGCTCATCAAATCTTTTTGACCTTCTAAGGGCCTCTCTTATAGGCTTCCTATAGATCTCCACTGTCTTTATGGCAGCCTTACCAAAGAAGGCCAAAAGTGGAGACTTGCCATAGAGGTCTTTTTTAAGCTCGGTATTGGCTAGGACATACATAAAGAAGTCTGTGAGATCAGGAAGCATTACCTCGGCTCCTTCCTTCTCTAGGTTATCAAGAAGGTGGTTGTTGGCTTCTTCTAGATATTTGACCAATATTTCGCCGACTATACCTGCCTTTGGCTTCTTGATGTCTAGGACTTCTACCCTATCAAAGTCTTCTACTATAGAGTTTATTATCTTCCTGTAGGTTTTGGATGACATATCTACGATTTCATCTTGGCAGATCTTGGTCCATTTTTCCTTTAGCCTATTGGCTTCGCCTGGGATTTTCTCATAAGGCCTTGTGGCATTGGATACCCTATTTATAAGATCTCCAAGAAGCAAGGACCTAAGGAGGTTAATTATCAAAGGAATGTTTGAAATTTTCTTCACATCAAAGCCAGAGTGGTTTTCTATTCCTTGGATAGAAAGGGCGATTACAGGAATGTTTGGGTAGCCTGCATCCTTTAGGGCCTTTCTAATGTAGCCTACATAGTTTGATGCACGGCAGGCTCCTCCGGTTTGGGTCATAAGGAGAGCGAGCTTGTCGGTATCATACCTACCAGACTTGACTGCCTCCATAAATTGACCAACCACCGTAATTGATGGGTAGCAGGAATCATTATTTACGTATTTGAGTCCATTATCTATTACCTTATCGTCGACCCTATCCAAGAATTCTATATTGTAACCATGTGCATTAAGTAGGACTTCTATGATTTGGAAGTGTTCCCTTGCCATTTGTGGGGCGAGGATGGTATAGCCTGCCTCCTTCATTTCCTTAGTAAATTCTGGATTGTCGTAGTCGTTTTTTTCGCTATAGGTAGGGACATAGTCTTCATTTCTTTGGCCAAGGGCTTCCATCAAGGACCTAATTCTAATCTTCACTGCACCTAGGTTTGATACCTCATCTATCTTGAGGAGGGTGTAAATCTTGCCCTTTGATTCTAATATATCTTCGACTTGGTCAGTTGTTACTGCATCTAGACCACAGCCAAAGGAGTTTAGTTGGACAAGTTCCAGGTAGGGATCTCTGGCTACAAACTCTGCTGCCCTATAAAGCCTTGCATGGTAGGACCATTGGTCAAGGACCCTGGTTTCATAAGGTAAGTCTTCTATGTTGTAGGCTATGGCATCTTCTGATAAGACAGGAATCCTCATTGACTCGATAAGCTCAGGTATGCCATGGTTTATTTCAGAGTCTATTTGATAAGGGCGACCTGCAAGGACTATGGCCCTTTGCTTATTATCGTGGACATATTTTAATATCTCCATGCCCTTTTTCTTGATAGCGTCATGGTAGGATCCTTGGACCTTCCAGGCCCTGGCTACAGCGTTAAGGATTTGCCTTTTGCCTAGCTTATGATCATTTTGGCTAAAGCCTTCAAATATTTCAACTAGCCTAGAGCCTATGATTTTTTCTGACTCAAAGGATAGGTATGGCGCCATAAAGTTAGTCTTATTTAGTCCTTCGACATTATTTTCTATAACACTAGGGTAGCCTGATACTACTGGGCAATTTAGCTGGTTTTCTGCCTTGTCAAATTGCTTGTACTCATAAAATATAGCTGGATAGAAGATAATATCGACATTTTTTTCTAGGAGGTTTTCTATATGGCCATGGGTAATCTTTGCAGGATAGCAAGCAGTTTCTGATGATATGGTAGCTATACCCTTTTCATAAATCTCCCTACTTGATTCATCTGACAAGACTACATCAAAGCCTAGTGATGTAAAGAACTCATGCCAGAAAGGATAGTTCTCATACATATTTAGGACTCTAGGAATACCAACCCTACCAAATATATTTTTATCTCCTAGGGTTTTTCTATCAAAAAGTAGTTCTTTTTTGAACTTATACATATTAAGATCAGCTAGAGTATCTTCTTGCTTGACACCTGCCCCTCTCTCACACCTGTTTCCTGTAATATACCTTGATCCATCAGGGAAGATATTAATTTGTAGGGCACAGTTATTGGAGCACTTGCCACATCTTGCCTGTCTTTGCTCGTAGGTAAAGTTGTCAATCTCATCAATGCCAAGGATTTGACTATGGCCAGTAGACCTTTCCTTACTAAGGAGGGCCATACCCATAGCCCCCATGAGGCCTGATATTTCTGGCCTTGTTACCTTACGGGTTGATAGGTTTTCGAAGGCCCTTAGGATGGCATCACCATAAAAAGTTCCCCCTTGGACAACTATATTTTCTCCGAGGGTCCTTGGATCTCTGACCTTGATTACCTTTTGAATGGCATTTTTGATAACTGAATAGCAAAGGCCTGCTGCTATATCTTCAACATCTGATCCTTCTTTTTGGGCTTGTTTTACCTTGGAATTCATAAAGACAGTACACCTTGATCCAAGGTCAGCTGGTTTTTTAGCAAAGAGGGCCTTTTGTTGGAATTCCTCCACACTAAGACCTACGCTTGCTGCAAAGGTTGATAGGAAGGACCCACATCCTGATGAGCAAGATTCATTTAATTGGATAGAATCTATTACTCCATTTCTTATATGCATGGCCTTCATATCTTGGCCACCTATATCAAGGATAAAGTCAACATCATCATTAAAGAACTTGGCAGCCTTGTAGTGGGCTATGGTCTCTACTTCCCCTGTGTCTATATGGAGAGCCTTCTTGATAAAATCTTCCCCATAGCCACAGATACCAGATGAAACAATCCTTGCCTTATCGTTAATCTTCTCGTAGGCATCCTTTAGCATAGAGATTACAACTTCTAGGGGCTTACCCAAATTCATGCGGTAATCATTATACAAGATCTCCTCATCCTCACTTATCATAACCATCTTTGATGTAGTAGATCCTGCATCGATACCAAGATAGATATCTCCCTCGTAGGTTTCTAGGTCCCTATACCTCACGAGGTCAGTTTCGTGGTCTTTCTTAAAGATTTCGTATTCCTCTTGACTTTCAAATAGACGATCCATGGACTTGGTCATATCCATCTTTACCTTCCTATCTTTAGTCATTGACTTCATCAAGTCCCTAAAAGAAATTGCCTCTTCATTTTCAGCAGAGAGGATAGCTGCCCCCTTGGCCACATAAAGCTCTGCATCTTCTGGAGTAAAGAAGGTATTTTCTTCTTCCCCTAGGGTCTCTATAAACCTTCCCCTTAGGGCTTCCAAGAAATGTAGTGGTCCTCCCAAGAAGGTAACATTGCCCCTTATTGGTCTACCACAGGCGAGGTTTGATATAGTTTGGTTGACTACTGACTGAAAGACTGATATTGCTATATCTTCCCTACTAGCCCCTTGATTCATAAGGGCTTGGATATCAGTCTTGGCAAAAACGCCACAACGACTTGCTATGGGATAAATTTTCTTGTAGTCCTTACTTAGCTCATTAAGGCCTGAAGCATCGGTATCCAATAGAGCTGCCATTTGGTCAATAAAAGCACCAGTACCCCCTGCACAAATTGAATTCATTCTTTGTTCAACAGATCCGGATAAATATGTAATCTTTGAATCCTCTCCACCCAGCTCAATAACAACATCGGTTTGAGGGATAAACTCCTTAATGGCACGAGTTTCCGCTATAACCTCTTGAACAAAATTAATTCCTAAGTATTTTTCTACAAACATTCCACCAGAGCCAGTAACATTTATCGTTAGCTCCTCATCCTTATAAGATTGATAAACTTCCTCTAAGACCTCCTTTACAGTTTTCTTAACATCGCTTTTATGCCTTCGATATACACCATATAAAGTATTATAATCCTTGTCAGTAATCACTACCTTAACCGTAGTTGAACCAACATCAAGACCCATATGTAAAGCCATGGTACTTCCTTTCTATATATAAACTTAAAATAAATTTTGAATATCAAATTAAATTACAGATATTTAACTATATATAATTTTATGCTTCTTTGAAATTAATACAAGCATTTTACTATGAATTATTTATACATATTATTAACAACCTTTTAATAAACTTGATGGTTATTATAGTTTCCATCCTTATATAACCCTTAATTATTATATAAGATTTTTTTGAATTTACTAATAAAGCTAAGCAAAATAAAACTGCCATCTAAGGCAGTTAAATCATTTTTCACTTGTAATATTCATTGAGCCTATAGAAAGCATAGGCGTATATCTTAACTAGGCTAAATAAGTCATCAAGGTCCATCCATTCATTTGGCAGATGGGCTATGCCATTTTGTCCAGGAAAAGATGGTCCAAAGGGAATTATATTTGGACAAAAATGAGCATAGGTCATCCCTGTTGTGCTCGTAGGAGTCGCCTCATCATCCATCATGTAGTTATAGGACTCATTTAAAATTTTTACTAGGGATGAGGTCTTGTCCCTTTCCATCCACTTTTTATAGTCAAGGAGTTTCACGTTTAAGCCTGGGGCCTTTTTCTTGATAGATCCTATGACTTCGTCTATGTCGCATTTGGGAGTTGCTAGGGTAAAAGAAAATATATATTCATAATCCCTTCTTGAAAGTTTTTTCCCCCTAAGGATCATCTTGCCAAAGTCCTCATCAGCAAAATCTATTCCCAAGTTTGTAACCGGATCTCCTACAAATATTTTTGTATTAATAAACTCTTCCATTTTTTCATTGGACCCACTAACTTCAATCCTTGCCCTCGCCCTTTCACCATATATTGCAGGAAATTTATTATCTGGAGTAAAGCCCGCAAGGGGTGGTTTTTCCTTGCTTAAATAATATTCAAGGTCACTCATTCCACTTTCTTCATCTGCTCCAAAAATTATTCTGAATTCTCGATTAAAATTAATACCCAATTTTTTTAATACGATAAGACCATAAAAAGCTGCCATAATCGGGCCTTTGTTGTCTAAAGCGCCTCTTGCATAAATCCTATTATTATGAATTTCACCTTTGAATGGTGGATAATACCGACCATCCATTTCTTCTACTACATCAAGGTGACCCATAGCACAAATATATCCATTATTGTTTTCTTTTCCTATGGAACAATAGGCCATACGGTTATCTATATTTTTTGTACTAAAACCATGTGCTTGCCCAATTTCTAAAGCCTTTTCTAAAACTCTACCACAATTTATTCCATAAGGATAATCCCTACAAGGATCACTTTTCTTGCTCTCAATTACTAATAAACTTCTTAAATCTTCTATAAGATCATCCAGCAAAGACTCAGCCATCTCAGAAATCTTTTCTTTCATAGCTCTTTTATAATCCTTTCATATTCTTTTTCGTTTAGGTTTTCAGCTATTAGTTTTACAAGCCTAATTGCATTATCAATATCATCAATATTTGCCGTAGTATAACTTGAATGCATATATCTTACCGGAATAGCAAGAGAAATACCAATTACTCCTCCCAAAGACTTGTAAATGTTTCCCATATCCGTACCACCTTTTTTGAATACTGCATATTGATGGTTGATGCACTTACACAAATATTAAATTATTCTAAAAAAAAAATCAAATTCATACCTATTAATTATATTTAATCAAAGCTTAAATCATCAAAGGACAAATCATCCAACTCATCAACTTCATTAACTTTAGTAGTTTCTTCTTCCAAATACTTTTTATCGAGCAGTTTCATAAAAGGATAATAAATTAACATGTTCAAAGCCAAAAGACCTATCTGCAAAATAACAGCAGAAAATGATCCTGTTATTAAAAAGCCGGAAAATCCTATAGGCATAGTCCATGGTAATTGGACACCGCTTGTGACTGGAATAAAGCCTACTACAGTAGCTATATAAGATATAACTGTGTTTACAACAGGGGATAAAATAAAAGGTACTACCATAATAGGATTAAGTACTATAGGGAGTCCAAATATAATAGGTTCATTTATTCCAAAAATTCCAGCAGGTAAAGATAACCTTCCTAGGGTTTTCATCCTATTTGATTTTGCTAAAAAGGCCATCATTATTACAAGACCAAGCGTTGATCCACCACCCCCAAAATTACAGAAAAAATCTGAGAATCCTTGAGTGAAAATATTTGTCATCTCAAGTCCAGCTTTTGCTGCTTCATAATTTTCTAAAGTTAGTGCTTTATGAATAGGTGCAAATATTGTATTAGTAACAGCAGGTCCATTTATACCAAAGAACCAGAATAAAGTAGCTAAAAACTGACAAACCACTTCAAATAGAGCAAGTTTACCAAGTCCTACTAATGGTGCTTGTAATACCTCATAAATTAAATTATGTAGATATCCAAATTGAGTATGAGCTATAACTATGTTTACTATAAAGAAAAAAATCATAGAAAAAGCTGCTGGAATTAGTGCAGCGAATGAGTCCATTACAGCTGGAGGAACTCCTTCAGGAAGCTTTATAACCCATTTTTTATTCATAGCAAAAGAAAATATGCTGACTGATATAATGGCTACAATCATGGATAAAAAAATTCCAGCGGTTCCAAAATTTGTAAATGAAAAACCGGTGAAAGCCTTATCACCTTCAGCGATATAATCAGGATGCACTTGTGGTGTAACTATAAGAAATGATACTAGAGATACTGCAGCGGCAGAAATTTTGTCCTCTAAGCCCTTTTCCCTGGCATAACAATAGCCTATTGAAAATGATGCTAATAAAGCAATACAGTCAAAAGCTATTGATGTTACCCTTTCTAGGTAAACGGACCAACCTTCTCCGAATATGCTGCTCATAAATTCTGTATAACCATTTATAGGAAAATTAGCTAATAACAAAAATATTGAGCCTATTATTACAATAGGTGTAGTTATCAAAAATCCATCTCTAATTGCTGATAAAACCTTATTTTTTGATAAGGTATCTGCTATAGGAGATAACATTTTATCTAATTTTTCCATTTTCATTTTTTACTCTCCTTCTTATAATTTAACATGGTAGCCTTCAAGACTCTTTCTCCGTTCATAGACCCATAATCATCAGGATCTATTAGCATAACAATATTACCCGGTTTCTTGTACTTTTCTACTGTCTTATCATATATATGTCTAACTTGAGGACCCAAAAGAATTGCATCTGGATTATTTTTTTCAATCACTTCTTCCATTTTAGAATCGGAAAAAGCCTTAACTTCTATAGGAAGTTTATTGGCATCTGCAACTTTTTGCATCCTGCTTGCAAGTAATGATGTAGACATACCTGCATCACAAAATAAATAAAATCTTTTCATTATTTCTCCTCATTATTTATTTTTTTTAATAATTCTATGTTTTCACTAGCTACAATTTTTATAACTTCTGCTGAAGATATTTGGTCTTCCGCATGTATTAACAAAAGACTTGATTCAACTTTTCCCCCCTTGGCTTCCATTGTTATAAGATTAGAATGAACTTCGTGGGCTTTTTTATACTCTTCATAGCCACTTTTCATAAAGTCATTTGCTCTAACATAATCTCCTTTTTTAGCAGATTTCATAGCTTCTATGTAATCAGATTTGGCACTACCTGCATGCGATATAATCTGAAAACAAATCATTTCTATTTCTTTCATTTTTCTCCTTATTCATATTTTTTAACTAAGGGAGCTTTCCTCGTATTCATATAGTCGTCCAACCATTCTTGACTAGCCAATTTATATTTTGTTATACCAGCTTCATTATATGTCAGATAAACCTGAGCCGGTGTATTATAAGACGCATAGACAAAGGAGAAACCCTCTATATTAGTTGCACATCCGAAATTACCGTACTTATCTATAGCTACGACAGATAAGTCCCCACTTTTACCTTTAGCTTTTTTCAAAACATCATCTAAGTATTTAACGGCATCCTGACAGGCATCTTGTGGATTCATACCATTTTTCATATTAACAACTATTTGATAGGATATACAACCTTTCATTAGATCTTCACCCAAGCCTGTTGCGCTTGCGGCGCCAACAGCACTATCTGCATATAGGCCGGAACCGATAACTGGACTATCACCAATTCTACCGGCTTTTTTCATAAATAAGCCTGAAGTTGATGTTCCTGCTACAATTTTGTTCTTGGAATCCAAGGCACATATGCCAACCGTATCATGGCCCAGATAAGGTTTTAATTCTTTTTTATTTTTAAATTTATTTTCTTCATATATTCTATTTTTGTAATGAATTTTAGCCCTATCGGTAAGCATATTTACAATTTCAAATCCATTTTTTCTCGCATATGCATCTGCGCCGCTACCAACCAGAAAATTATTGGCATCAA
Source organism: Anaerococcus sp. (assembly GCA_022780515.1). Classification (GTDB taxonomy): domain Bacteria; phylum Bacillota; class Clostridia; order Tissierellales; family Peptoniphilaceae; genus Anaerococcus. The sequence continues at coordinate 30,983 of JALEUV010000003.1, forward strand.
GTGTTGAAAGCTTTCTAGCAAGACTTATAGGGTTCTTAACATTTTTTACAGCGCCACATGCTCCAAAATCAAAAGTTGTTCCATCCATATAAGCGCTGTCAAGTTCAACTTCCATATTTTCATTCGGTAAACCACCATAGCCTACTGATTTGAAGTAAGGGAAATCTTCTATATATTGAATACAAGTTTCAACTCCGTCCCCCGCATCACCTCCATTTTCTAAAATTTCTGAAGCTAATTTGACTCCTTCTAAGGCCATTCTCCATGTTCCTATAATTGCCCACATTTTTATCTCCTTCCATCTTGTATAGATGATAAACCTTTTCCAAATTTATTACAAATATATTTTTTTCCTATCATTAGGAAATTTATTGATATTATTTAGATTTTGTTATATTATTTATCTATACAAAGGTGAGGTACTATTTTGAATAAAAGGCAATCTAATTTAATAAAAATTTTAAAAAATAAGGACTGGCTTACAGGTGGAGAGTTAGCAAACATTTTAAATGTTTCATCTAGAACAATAAGAAATGATATAAAAAATATTAATAAAGAAAACGGTAGTATTTTAATAAAATCTAGCAAGAAATTTGGTTATCATTTAAATTCAGACTTTGAAAAAACTAATATGGAATCTGTAGTTTACAATAATCATAATTTAAAATCACTGATATTAAAAGATTTACTAAAATCACATAAAAAAATCTATTATCAAGATATTATTAATAAATACTTTATAAGCGATTCTACTCTAAACTCTATCCTTAGTGAAATAAATAAAGATATTAAAAAGGTAAATTCAACCAGTATAAAAAGACAGGGAGATTTACTTTATATTGACGGTAATGAACTTTCCATCAGAATTATATACAAAGACTTGCTTTTTAAAGAAACCCAAGATAATATTTTTAATTTAAATGAACTTGCAAAGCATTATCAACATTTTGATCTGATAAAAATAAAGTCTATATTTGAAAAAGTTTTAAATAAATATGAATATAAAATAGATGAAGCCTATTTCCCTATCTTAATTCTTCATATAGGTGTTAGTTTGGACAGGCTTTTCAATGGAAATCCTGCTGAAACATCTTCTCTAAAGGATTACGACATTTATTATTTAAAAAATACAGAAGAATACACTATAGCGAAAGAATTTTTCAGTCGTATTAAAAAATATTATAATTTGGCGGTATATGAATCTGAAGTCATCTTATTAACATTAAATATTATAAATAAAAAAGTTATTGACCAGGGTCTTGTAAGTATAAATAAAAAACTTCTTTTAACAATAAAAAATGCTTTGAACTATGTAGATTATATGACAGGTATTAACTTAACTAATGATACGGAATTAATAAAAAATCTTTACATGCATATAAGCAATCTTCTAGTGAGACTTAATAAGGAAAAATCTGTAAACAGATTATACTACGAAGATATTAAAAATTCTTATCCATATATTTTTGAAATTGCATTAATATGGACAAACTATATACAAAAATCTCTAGGTCTAGAAATACCAGAGGAAGAGGTAACTTTTATAGCACTTCACTTAGGAAGTTCTTACAAAAATTGTTATAATAAAAAATATAAGACTATACTAATACTTCCTAAAACTGGAGCTATCTCAAATAATATTATTGAAAAAATAAATTCAACCTTTTCTCAAGAACTTGAAATTAGAGGTGTTTATAATTACTTTGAAGAAAATATGATCAAGGATATGGATATAGATATAATAATTTCAACTATAAACTTATCTCATAATTTAGATATACCTACAGTATATTGTTCAGTTTTCTTTTCAAAAGATGATGAGATAAATATATTTAAAACCTTGAGAGAAATCGAAGAAGATAAATTAAAAAAGGATTATACAAATCATCTAATCCAGCTCTTAGATAAGGACCATTTTTATCAAGGCTACACTTTCAAAGATAAATATGACTTATTAAAGTTTTTGTGTAATAAGTTATATGTAAGAGGAGAAGTAGACGACTCATATTATAACAAAGTTATAGAGAGAGAATCCTACTCTCCTACATCTTTTGCACAAGGATTTGCTATACCACATTCTTACGAACCTTTAGGAATTAAAAAATCATCCATATCAATATTATTGCTAAATAATCCAATAATTCGGGATAAATATGAAGTGAATATAGTATTTCTCCTAACTATTAAAAGGGAAGATAATCCTATATTACAACTGTTTTTTTCTTGGATGGATAAATTGTGTAAAGATATAACAACACTTTCTAAGGTTAGCTCTTCCATCAATTTTGAAGAATTTATAGATAACTTTAACCCAGATTCCTAATAATACCGACTTTATTATTCAAAATCTAGAACCTTGTTTATTTCTTCAAAACTGGTTACTCCATTTATAACCTTATCGACTGCATTGGCTGCCAAGGATTTAAAATTTTCTTTTTCCAATTTTTCTCTAACTCTTTGGGTAAAGTTTTCTTTATCCCTTAATATCTCTCTAAATTCTCTATCTATAACTATAACTTCTTCTACAGCTTCTCTACCCAAGTAACCATTATTACACCTATCACACCCCTTCGGCCTATATATTTCATAATTTCTTGGAATGCTTCTAAAATGGCTTACAAATTCGTACTCCTTATCAGTCATTTTAGATTTTACTTTACAAGAGCAAAGTTTTCTAACCAGTCTTTGACTTGCAAGTAAGGACAAAGCAGATCTTATTAAATAATCTTCAATTCCTAAGTCTCTAAGTCTAACTATAGAAGAAATAGCGTCTTTGGTATGTAAAGTAGTTAAAACCAGATGGCCTGTTATAGCTGCTCTTATTGCTATTTGAGCCGTTTCATTATCTCTGACCTCTCCTATCATTATAATATCTGGATCTTGACGCAAAATTGATCTTAAGATTTTAGAGAAATCTAAACCTATTTTTTCATTAACACTGACCTGATTAATTCCAGGGATTTTGTATTCAACAGG
>JALEUV010000120.1 GCA_022780515.1 Anaerococcus sp.
TTCACCGGATCCTTTGTTGAGACAGTGCCCAAATCGTTACACCTTTCGTGCGGGTCGGAACTTACCCGACAAGGAATTTCGCTACCTTAGGACCGTTATAGTTACGGCCGCCGTTTACTGGGGCTTAAGTTCTAGCCTTCGCTTTAGCTAAGCCTTCCCCTTAACCTTCCAGCACCGGGCAGGTGTCAGCTCCTATACTTCATCTTTCGATTTTGCAGAAACTTGTGTTTTTGGTAAACAGTCGCTTGGGCCTGGTTTCTGTGGCCATATCTCTATGGCTCCCCTTCTCCCGAAGTTACGGGGACATTTTGCCGAGTTCCTTAACAAAGGTTCTTCCGCGCGTCTTGGTATTCTCTACCTCCCTACCTGTGTCGGTTTTGGTACGGGCGCTTTTGTCTTGATAGTGACTTTTCTTGGCAATTTGAATTTCCTTTCTTCTCTACTCATGTTTTCGATCCCTATCAGCTCTTAGGCTAATAAGTTAGGGATTTGCCTCTAACTTACCCTTAAGCTTTAGACTGCCTTCCATCTGGCAGCTAAGGTTATCCTCTTGCGTCATCACTTCTCTTAACGACTTCAAGCGGTACAGGAATTTAAACCTGTTGTCCATCGCCTACGCCTTTCGGCCTTGGCTTAGGTCCCGACTTACCCTGAGGGGACGAGCCTTGCTCAGGAATCCTTAGGGTTTCGACGGGGATGATTCTCACATCCCTTCTCGCTACTCATGCCAGCATTCTCTCTTGTATTAGCTCCACTTATGCTTTCGCTTCTGCTTCTTTGCTTAATACAATGCTCCTCTACCACTGTTAGAGGTTTTAAAACTAACTATGAGTCTTTTGACTTTTTTTTACCAGTTTTTGTAGTTCGTTTTACGCTTACTCTTTTTTGTGTGCGTTTTTTTTGATATTTTCTCTTCTTGGTTTTATATATTTTCAGTCAAGTTCTTCATTTTTAGTTTTAATTCCTCTAACAATCCGAAGCTTCGGTACTGGATTTTAGCCCCGTTCATTTTCGGCGCAAACCCACTTGACCAGTGAGCTATTACGCATTCTTTAAATGTATGGCTGCTTCTAAGCCAACGTCCTGGTTGTCTTAGTAGGTTCACTTCCTTTTCCACTTAATCCAGATTTGGGGACCTTAGCTGTCGGTCTGGGCTCTTTCCCTTTCGACTTAGAAGCTTATCCCTCTAAGTCTGACTCCTTGATATTAATTTGTTGGCATTCGGAGTTTGATAGGTTTTGGTACGGTATGCCGCCCTAGACCATTCAGTGCTCTACCTCCTACAATTTTATCAAAGGCTAGCCCTAAAGCTATTTCGAGGAGAACCAGCTATATCCGAGTTCGTTTGGCTTTTCACCCCTATCCACAGTTCATCCGATACGTTTTAAACCGTACCCGGTTCGAGCCTCCAGTGAATTTTACTTCACCTTCACTCTGACCATGGATAGATCACCCGGTTTCGGGTCTATTGTATATAACTATTCGCCCTATTCAGACTCGCTTTCGCTGCGACTTCGCATCTTAAATGCTTAATCTTGCTTTATACAATAACTCGCTGGCCCATTCTACAAAAGGTACGACATCAGACTCTTTCGTCCTCTGTCTGCTTGTAGGCACTAGGTTTCAGGTTCTCTTTCACTCCCCTTTCGGGGTTCTTTTCACCTTTCCCTCACGGTACTTGTTCACTATCGGTCACATGTTAGTATTTAGCCTTAGGGGGTGGTCCCCCTTTCTTCACACCAAATTCCTCGTGTTCGGTGCTACTT
>JALEUV010000081.1 GCA_022780515.1 Anaerococcus sp.
AGTATTCTCTTCACTAATGGCCCTAGGCCTTGCCAGCACTTTAGTTGCTTGCGGTGGTGGAGGAGATAGCCAAGAAACTACTACAAACGATACTAGCACAGATGCTACTACTGATACAGCTACAAGTACAGAAGATACTAGCGATGCTCAATCTACTGATGCTGCTGCATCTACTGAAGATGCGGCTGCTTCTGAAGAAGCTGCTAACTTTGAATCTCAAACAGCAGATGATACTCTAGTTATCGGAAACAGCGAGATGAGTGGAGATTTCTACACTGGTTGGGGATCTAACTCATATGATGTTAAGGTTAGAAGACTAATTGGTACAGAAGGAAATAATGGATATTCTACTGTAGTTCAAGATGAAAGTGGAGCTTGGGTAAATAACTCAGCTGTTTTGGCAGAAGATCCTATAACAGAAGATAATGAGGATGGGTCAAAGACCTTTACTTTCAAGATTAAAGATGACCTAAAATGGTCTGATGGTGAGCCAGTTACAGCAGATGATTATTTATTTTCTCGATTATTGATAAGCAACTCAAATTACACACCTGTTACAGCTTCCACTGATATAGGAGCAGATTCTGTTAAAGGATATGAAGCCTATCATAATGGTGAAAGTGATGTATTTGAAGGATTTGAAAAAATTGACGATCATTCATTTAAGATAACAATTGATTCTTCTTTCCTACCATATTATGAAGAACAATACCTTATGCTAATAGAACCATTACCAATACACGAATTAGGTCAAAACTTGGCAGTTGCACCAGAAGGAAATAAGCTTGTTGCAAAAGAAGGTTACGAGGTAACAGAAGAAGATAAGAAAGCTTACGAAGAAGGACTTGATACCCAAATAGCAAAATTAAAGGAAGACTTCGAAGCAAATAACCCAGCACCAGATGATGATGCCACAGAAGATGAAAAGAAAGCTTACGAAGAAGCTAAGGCTGCTAATGATGAACAAATCAAGGCCCTAGAAGATCGTAAGAATGGAGATGTAGATCCAAGCCAACAACTTATAGAAGAAGCTATGCTTAAATTAGCTAACGAATATAGAATAAAACCGACAGTAACAAGTGGACCATATAAGTTTGTTTCATTTGAAAACAATATGGTAAAACTTGACTTAAACGAAAACTATGCAGGAAACTTCAAGGGAGAAAAGGCTACAATCCCACACGTTATAGTCCAATTTGTAAATAGCAAGATAGCAGTAGACCTCCTTGAAAATGGAGACATAGATATTTGGGATGAAGAAGCAGAAGGTGGCCCAATCGATCAAATGAGAAAAGCTGCAGATGAAGGTAAAATTGGTGGATACATTTCCTTTGAAAGAAATGGTTATGGAAATCTACCAATGCTAACAGATAGAGGCACAACCCAATATAAGGAAGTAAGAAAAGCTATAGCCTATTTGATGGACAGGAACTCATTCGTTCAATCCTTTGCAGGTGGATACGGAGTTGTATCCAACGGTATGTATGGTACTAGCCAATGGATGTATAAGGAAAGAGGAGCAGACCTAGAATCTAAGCTAATCAACTATCAACTAAACCTAGATGAAGCTAGCAAGTTACTAGATCAAACACCTTACAAATTTGAAGCTGACGGAAAAACACCTTGGGATAAGGCAAAAGCAGACGAGGCATTTGCATCAAACGCTGATGGCTTCGACTACTATAGATATAATGAAAAGGGAGAAAAACTTGTAGTTAACCAATACGGTTCAGACGAATCCCCAATCACAACACTTATATCCAACCAATTACCAAACAATGCAAAACAAGTTGGTATGGAATATAACGTAACAGCAGGATCATTTGCAACCTTATTAGACTACTACTATTACCCAGAAGAAGATCCTGAATATACAGTATTCAATATGGGATTGTCATTCGAATCACCATTTGATCCTTACTACTCATACCACTCAGAAGGTTATGACAACCACACTAAGACAAACGATCCAAAGGCTGATGAAATAACAGTTAAATTACGTCAAACAGATCCAAGTGACAAAGAAGGTTATCTAGATAACTGGGAAGAATTTGAGCTATGGTACAATGACTACCTACCAGAAATCCCACTTTACTCTAACCAATATCACTCAGGATTTTCAAAGAGAGTTAAGGGTTATGATATAGCAACACCAGTATGGCAATCTGAATATCAAATAAATGCTATGACCTTAGAATAAAAGGAA
>JALEUV010000086.1 GCA_022780515.1 Anaerococcus sp.
TTTAATATTGGACTAGATAAGTTATTAATTGTTCCAAGGTATGGAGTGTGCAAATATAAATTTTTATAGAGATTTCCCCTAAAAGACCCATATCCTACCCTAAACGGCCCTAATTCAATTGATGGAGTCATCATGTCATAAAAAGTTGCATTGCTCGTTTGAATGATATTATCGTCTCCATCAATCACAAATTTATATCCCAGTATATAGTCACCCCATTCATAAATTCCTAAACTCGTACTTTCTCCAGATGTGTATTTCATTTCAAAATCAACAGCTATTTCTGAAACATCAACTGGATTATTTGCATTAATTTTATAGATTTTATTACAGTCATTATTAGGGACATATAGATATCCATTCTTTAGCAAGCTATAACCATTTTTATAGGCACTATCAGAACTTGATGGGTATGATCCAATTCTATAGAGTCTAATATTATTTAATTTCCAATGATCTATCGTATAGCTACAATCATCCTTTTTTATCTTTATCCTGTTTAAATCAGTATAATTGTTTTCAAGATTTCTTATGAAGCCATAGTAATAGCCATCTTTACCATCAAAAAACCCCGATTCATACCAGTCATACGTTCCGATATTTTTATAAAAATCCTCTATAGAGATTGTCGTCTTTTCTATATTTTGAGGAGCATTTTTATAAATTGGATCATTTAATCCAAGACTGGTTAATGATTCTTGCATTTTTAATATTTCTAATGTTTTGTTTTCCAATGGCCAAATAGAAGTAATTGTATTATGGACAGCATCAGCTTCTACCATACCTACGTAAACTCTCAAAATTTCATTATCTATGGATGTATAGGTGTAATTTAACCTTAAGCAAGACTGCCTACCATAAGCATCTCCATAAAAATATCTCCCCCCTCTATAATGAGTTAGTGCAAGAGCAGATATTCTTCCATTTGCTTGTGATGTTGAAAAATCCCAAACAAATTTATATCCGTTTTCTATAGGAGTAGATTCAGTTAAATTGGCAGAGCCTCTTTTTGGTGCATCTGTTGAATTAACATCATTCGATGCATATCCAATTATCTTATTATTTGCAGGTGCTATATATTTATTTGAATCTTCATCGAGAGGAGCTTCAAATAATAAAATGCCCCCATAACACTTATTTGCTATTGGGAATATTTCTTCCTTGTATTCCTCTGCATTGGTTTTAAATATCGGATACATAAGCCCTGATGGATTGAGCCTTAATAAGTCTGGGACTGCATTCGTTATTAAGTTTTCGTCTTCGTATATATCTTTCTTATTCGTCCTCACATCAGTTAGTTCAATGACTGATTTACCCTTGAGCATTTTCTTCCTCCTTATCTTTAAATTCTGTAGTAATCTCTTCTTTATATTTTCCAAGCATTAATCCTTGGTATTTAAATCTTCCTACCTTTTCATTAAATATAATCGGTGTTGGGACTTGTCTTTCTACTTTGTAGTCTGCTTTAAGTTTCCTAAGAAGAAATGAATGGCTAAGTTCTATCTTCTTCCAGGATTCATCAATCTTAAGCTTTCCATCCCAAGCCTCTGTAGAACCAAGAGACTGACCAGATATAGCTGCGATAGCATTATCTTTATCTATCATAGCTTGACCAGACTCAAGCCTAATTAATACCGAGAAATTGTTCATAGTCTTTTCCTGAAGTTTAGTTAATGGATAAAAAAGATTTAAAATGTGGTCACCACTTAAGTAGGTTTCTTTTGGAATGTGATGTTCTATTTTCGTATCATTAAAAACATAAGTAATAACTAGCCTTGTTGGTATTTCTATGTTTTCAATACAGTCTAATTCCTCTACTTCTTCTTTTTCTTCAAACTTTGGAGGATCATAGGATTTCCCATCATTATTTAAAACCTCTACTTGTTTCTTAACCTTTCTTGATATCTTTCTTGTTTTTTCTTCAGTGTCACAAATTATATTTAACAAAATAGAAGCATTAAAAATTGCCTCCGTTTCTTTATTAGAGGCAAATTCTATACGGATTATTGGTGTATCTGTCGTAGAAAGGTTAAAGGCAGAATAATTGGAGTAGGCATGCACTACTAACTTCTCAGATTCTATTTGATTTAAAAGTCCTACTATATTCTTATCATTCTTGCTTTTAGCCTTGGATAGATATGGATTCTTCCCAACTCCTAAAATCCTGTGCTTACCATTTATCTTGTATTCTATGTCAGTAATAAGTCCTTCAATCTTTTCTTCTTCATAAGAAATAGCTATCCTATCTCCAACATCAAGACTTGGGTCTCCTATAGTTACCATATCAAAAGGTGTGTGGTGAATTTTGCAAATTTCAGTAAGAAGTGCCTCACACATCCTTTTTCTTTTCTCTGGAAGTCCTAACTGCATCAATGGATTTATTCCAAGATTCATAGTTAGGCCATCGTCATTTTCTAAAGAGTAGTATTCAGCTATTTTAGTCTTTGCATTTGTTGAGTTGATGGCTGTATATCTTGTCTTAAAATCTGATATTGATGAAGAAAATCTTTCTCTCGTTTTAATTTCAGTTGATATGCTTTCTGCATACTTCTTTAAAACCAACTTACCATCACGAGAAACCCCAGCAAAAGCACCAAGGGTCGATGCTATATAGTGAATAAAGTCCCTGTAGGTTTCAATATCATGATCTTGGTAAATAGCCAGAACTTCCTCTCCATTTACAAAAGCTTTTACCTCATCTTCTGTCATGCCTAGTTCTACCTTGCACTTCTCACATGAAAGACTTAGTAGTTCAAAGGCTGTACCAAAGGTATCTGTTACTGGGAAGTTCTTATCAAACCTAAGCATATAGTCATAGCCTTTTAATTCTAAAATCTTCTTAGACCTATTTGCCTCAGTAACATCAAATATTCCCATTGGTATGGTTTCTATCTTTTTGCTTTCTAATTCTTGATGGTAAAAAAGTTCTAGCTTTGAATCCTCTAAAGAATACCTATCTATATTTGAAAAAAGACTGATTCCAAACTCTCCAGCATAAACTGTACCTATTTCAAGTTCAGAAGATCCAGAGCATGAGCGATGAATATATCCGGACCCTTTAAGAATATCTTTATTGGTAAATGGAATGATTGTTTCATCTTTTAAGATGACATTTCCCGTCCAGTAAAATTTACGAGAATTCTTTTTTATCACTGTTTTATATTCATTGCTTATTGGATACATCAATACTCCTCCAATGAAAAAGATACTTCCCACAATCCCTTATAAGAAGTATCTTTTATTAATTTGACTTGAAACTTGTCTATATACATTTGTGTCTCTTTTAGTTCCAACGTTTCTGTATCTAAGTATTTGACTTTAAGATTAGACTTATTAGCAAGGCCACTCAATATCTTCACAAGTTTAGGACTACAAGAAAAACTTACAGAAATACTTGCTACTTTGTTTCTTACAATATCTCTCTGAATAGTACCTGCCTCTGTCTCTCCTCCAGTATCTGCTTCTATATCTCTAAACTCCAAATCATAAGTATTTGGTAGGGGTAGGTCTA
>JALEUV010000110.1 GCA_022780515.1 Anaerococcus sp.
GATACCTTTTAAGGAAAACACTGAAAAATATCAAGACGATAGCAAGAAAGAGAATAACTATTGTTCTGTCAGTGCCATTACTTTGTGCCATCTCTTCGATTACCTTTGCTTCGTTCATAACTTCTCCTTTCCACTAAAAAAGACTCTTACTGTCAAGAATCTTTAAAACATTTTGCCTTTAAGTTGCCCATTTTCTTTTTTATACATTCCTCTTATTTTCTTCAAAACGCCATCATCTTTTATATACATTTTATAAACGGGCTTTATTATATCATTGTCCTTTACATTTGCTATAGCTTTCTTCTCTTCTCTTCTTAGTGTAACGGTATATACATTGTCTAACCTAGCATTGCCATTTGGTTCGATAGGTTCTGTCAATTGTCCCATACATAAACCGCTTCCCAAAAGATTTTCCAACTGAGAATATCTTACAAGAACGCCCTCATCTTGGGAGGTTCTCCGAAACAATACATATTTTTTATTTACAGCGTTGCCGTTCTTTATTTCGAGAGTATCAGGATCTACTATGGCCATGTTATAACTAGTATAATTATAATTATAACTCGCATAATAACTACTAGAAACTGAAATACCTTTTACTGCATAATAAACTATAGACATTACTCTACCACCAAATAAATCGTACTATTAGGGTCATCCTTTGTACTTTCTACTGTAGGGGATTCTGATACAGCTTTGAAAAAAGCATTTAAAGTTGCTTTCGTATAAAATCGTAAATCCTCTTTGTCTTTATCCACTTTTGCTATAGGTCCTATCTTTCCATCATTTCTGAGATAAAAATCTATATTTGGTCTAGCCTTATCATAATTTATATTGTCTGAAGTATATATTACAGTACCTTGTTCACCTTTTTCTCCAGGTTCACCTGGGTCTCCTTTAGCACCTTTTGCACCATCCTTACCTGGTAGACCTTGTAAACCTTGAGGACCAACAGGACCTTGTTCTCCTTTAGCTCCGTCCTTACCCGGAAGTCCTTGAGGACCTTGTGGACCCGTATCTCCTTTTACTCCAGGTAAACCTTGAGGACCTATTGGACCTTGTTCTCCTTTAGCTCCGTCCTTACCCGGAAGTCCTTGAGGACCTTGTGGACCCGTCTCTCCTCTATCGCCTTTAGGACCTTTATTTACAGTAGTCTTGCTATCATCTGAAAAAGTAATTACCGTATTACCACTTTCATCTTGGCTTGTTTCCTTTACGGTTATAGGATCTCCCGTATCTCCCTTAGGACCTACTGGGCCTCTTTCTCCTTGGTCTCCTTTAGGCCCCTTCAAGGCTTGAAGTTGCTCAGGGCTAAAATCTTCATAAGTAAATGCATCCCCCTTAGGACCCGTCTCTCCTCTATCACCCTTAGGACCTTTTAGCCCCTTAAGTTGTTCTTCAGTAAAATCTTCATATTTGAAAGGATCGCCTTTTGGACCTGCAGGGCCTCTCTCTCCAGTTTCTCCCTTATAGGTTGCAGAAAGATCCGGATATATTTCAGCTATTGACTTTTGATTTAAATTTCTAACCTTTATCTTAATCATGCGTTACATCCTTTATGATTCTTAAATCTGACTTCCATATAGTGGTAATGTCCGTATCACTTGATACCTCCAAGTCAGCTACACAATAGGAGCCCTTAAGTTTCTTTCCTTCTTCTTTACTAAGCTTAAGCTTATAGACCTTATTACCGTCAAGAGCCGTACTTTTACTTGCTATAATATTACCGTCTTCAAAGTCTCTTATAGTTAAAGTAAGAGTCATTCCTCCTGATAGACTTCCTTCAAACTCCGTAAAATCAACCTCAAAGGTGGTTGTATCTCCCCTGAATATACTTAACATAACATCTCCTTATACAACAAAAGAGGAGCCTCACTCCTCTGCTTTAACTTCTATCAACTTCCAACCAGCCGAATATTCACTAGGGCTATAAACGTTAGCCTCAATCAAGGACTCATAGACTTTGCCCTCAAAAAGCACCTTATCGCCTTTCTTGTAGGCATCATGGGCTCCTGTAGGCTTCTTAAATTCAGCTACCACCTCGCTTTCATTTCCTGCTTCATCTTTTATCTTTACGCTTAGAAACTCCTTATATAGGGCTGGGGTTGATGATGGTATCCAGGTCCTTTGGCTTCTATGCTCTTGTATAACTTCATAGATTTTTCCTTCGAAGGTAAACTTATCACCTTCTTTGTACTCCTTATCCTCTTGGTACTCTTCGTATCTAGAAAGGATTTCTTCCTTCTGATCGTCTGATAAGTCTTTAGCAAGGGTTATGGTCTTAAGTATTGACTTAATAGATTGCTCTTGCTCTTCTTGTCTTTG
>JALEUV010000114.1 GCA_022780515.1 Anaerococcus sp.
AAAAATCATGAACAGGATATTGATAGTATTCCTGAAGATGATAATACCTTATCATTACAGAAAATTCGTCAAATTATGATTTCTTCCGGAAACAATATAGACAAATTCGTTGTGGACGAATCCCATAGCTACTCTCCTTAGGGATTTTCACCCTAGCATTAGAACATGCCCGTCATAGCAAAAAAATATGATGGAAGATCATCATCTTAAATAAAAAAAAGAAATGCTGAAAACAACATTTCTCAAAAATAAATGGTGCCGGTGGTGGGACTCGAACCCACACGCCCTTGCGGACAACAGATTTTGAGTCTGTCTCGTCTGCCAATTCCAACACACCGGCTTACGTTACCATTTAATTATACTTTATTTTTTAAAACTTGTAAAGTGATTTTTTCTTCTATGTCTTTATAAGTTTTTGACTGGTAGATTCTAATTGATAGAATTCCTAATATTATCCCTACCAAGGCTCCTGCTATGACATCTGTTGGGAAGTGGACATAGAGGTAGAGCCTTGAGAAGGCTATTAGTAATGCCAGTAGTAATATATATCCCTTTAGAAATTTTGAATTGGTCAATAGGAATATTATTGTTGCAAAGGTAAAGGCATAGGAAGTGTGTCCTGATGGGAAGGAGTTATCGCTTAAGCCATGGATTAGAAGGCCTGTAAAATGAGCGACTTCATAGGGTCTTTGCCTTGCAAATAGGACCTTTAGGATAAGATTTACTATGATTAGGTTTAGGATAAAGCCTATTATCATGACCTTACCCAAGGACTTGTTGCGTCTTGTGCTCATAAAGATAACTATCATGGTAATCCATATTATGGAGAGATTTCCAAGGGAAGTTATCGTTACGAAAAATCTATCCAAGAATTCTGTTCTCATGCCCTGAAGAGCGTTTAGTATGCTTAGTTCAAAGTTTGTCATTGACTAACCTCGCTAGTCACTGTTTCCATAGTCATATCGTAGGCCTCTTTAATCCTAGATCTTTGGTTTTCGTCAACTTCATTGTAATATTTGCCCCCATCTAGGAAGTCTTCACACAAGTAGGTCTTGATGGATTGGCCATAGTCATCGTAGGTTGATCCAACCCATAGAGGATGGATTTTGATATCGGCAATTTTTTTGTCCTTGCCATCTTTATTTAGGCTTACTTCATAGGCCACACTTTGCTCTACCCTTATGTCATTGTTGTTTTCTAAAGATTGGATTGATATATAGTTTCCGAGGGAGTAGGCAATCAATCCTTCCCTACCATCTTCTGCCTTGTATCTTTCCATAGGTTGGACAACGTGAGGGTGGTTACCTATTACGAGGTCTACTCCCCACTCTACCATAGAACGAGCTAGTTCTATGATTTCTCCTTCTGGGTAGGATTGGTATTCTATCCCCCAATGAGGGTAGGCTATTATGAAATCAGCCTTATTTTTCTTGGCTTCTTCTATGTCTTTTTTTATTTCATCCTCGTGGAGGTAGTTTATATAAGGTACTTCTTCTCTTGGAGTTAGTAGGTCTTCTAAGCCATTAGTGCCGTAGGTATAGGATAGGATTGCTATTTTTATCCCATTTACTTCCTTATATAATACCCTATCACCACCTTCTTCATGGGTGCCTACATAGTCTAGACCGGCATTTTCAATAGCATCTATGGTAGTAAATATTCCTTCTTCATCAGTATCTAGGGAGTGATTGTTGGCAGTGGTTACTACATCAAAACCCGCATCCTTTATAGCCTTGGGATAGGTTTCCGGGGTGTTAAACCTAGGATATCCTGTATATTCTCTATTTGGGTTACTTGTTGTTTCATAGTTTGTAATAGCTAGGTCTGCATCCTTTACAAAGTCAGATATATAATAATATTGGTTGGAAAAGTCATAGGTTCCGCCACCATAGTTATAGGCATATTGGATTTGACCCAAGTGGGCCATGGTATCCCCAAAGAATTTGATCCTAGCAGTTTTTTCTTCTTTGTTTGTATCTTCTGCTATTTCCTCTTCATTATTAGACTTACTATCTTCCCTTTTTGTTCTAGCCTTAGAATCTTCGAAGCTTGTTAGGTTCTCACGCCTCTTATTTGCTTCTTCCTCTTCTTTTTTTGCCCTAGCTATACTTTTCTCCCACTTATCTTTAACATCTTCCTTCTTGACATCATTTTTGGCCTGCTCATCAACTGGGCTTAGGTCACCTTCTTCATCTCCTGATTGGCCTTCAATATTTGCCATCAAGTCATCAATGGTAGATATTTTTACTTCTTCCTCATTTGAATTGGAAGAGCTACAAGCTACCAGAGTAAATATCATAATAAAACATAAAAATAAATTTCTAAATCTCTTAACCATACTCTCACCTCTCCTAATATTTTAACCTATTTAGAGAAAATTTCCAAAGACTTTATATAGGATATTATACAATTCTCATAGAAATTTCCTTTTGCTCTCTATATATATTTAATAATTTTCTAAATATCCTATAATCAACTTAAATTTTATAAAAAGATAAGATTTATTTTGATTGTTTTTGCTTGACTTTGATTTTATTTTAATCTATAATGGTAATAGAAAGGAAGAATTATGTTAAAGGAAGAAAGATTAGGTAAAATTATTGATTTGGTAAACAAGAGAGGAACTGTGAAGACCAAGGAGATAGCTGATGCTCTAGGTATATCATTGGCTACTGTGAGGAGGGACTTAAATGAGCTAGACTCCCTCAATAAAATTCATAAGATTTTTGGCGGTGCAAGTTCAATCAAAAACGCTCATTATATTACTACCGAAGATGATATGACCTCCAAGGCGACTTTAAATGTTGAGGAAAAAGTTTTTATAGGTAAGTATGGAGCAAGCCTTATCAAAGACAATGATTTTGTATACTTGGATTCAGGCACTTCTGTAGAAGCTATGATTCCTTATATTAAGGCTAATAATCTAAAGTTTGTTACTAATTCTATAACTTGCGCTAAGAAGCTTGCTTTAATAAATCAAAATGTTTTTATCTTGCCTGGAAATCTAAAGGGACCTACCGAGTCCCTACTTGGACCAGCGACTACAGATTCCTTGGATAATTTTAACTTTACATTAGGATTTTTTGGGACTAATGGCATCCATAAGGATACTGGCTTTTCGACACCAGATATTAATGAAGCCATGGTCAAGAGGAAGGCTCTATCAAAGTGTAAGAAGGCCTTTGTCCTGGCTGATCATTCTAAGTTTGGTCTAGTATCTCAAGTTTCCTTCTCAAAAGATCCAAAGCTTAAAATAATTACTTGCAAGAAAGACAAAGATTATTTTGATATTCTAATTAAAACATATAAGGAGGACTAATGATTTATACTTTAAGTTTGAATCCTGCTCTCGACCATATAGTAGGAACAGGTGATTTGAAACTTGGTGAAACAAACCGAATGACCTATGAAAAAATCAAGGCAGGTGGCAAGGGTATAAATGTGAGTACCCTCCTCAAAAACTTGGGGGAAGATAGCCTTTCCCTAGGCTTTGTAGGAGGCTTTACTGGAAGGGAGCTAATCCGACTTGTAAAAGACGACCTTGGCCTAGATCAAAAATTTATCGAGGTTAAAGAAGGCTTTACAAGAATAAATATCAAAATCAAGGACAAGGTTGAGACAGAAATCAACGGACCAGGTCCAGTTATTGATAAGGATGCTCTAAATAAGTTATTTGAAATTATTAATACTATAAAAGATGGGGACTATCTCTTCCTATCAGGGTCATTTCCAGACACTCTTGGGGATGATTTTTATGCAAAGATTATGGATAGGCTTTCTGATAAAAATATAAAAATAATAGTCGATGCAAGCGGGCCTAGCCTTAAAAATTCCCTAGCCCACAGGCCCTACCTAATAAAGCCCAACCTAAGGGAGCTTGAAGGGATTTTTGATGTCGAAATAAAGACCAAGGATGATATATCCTACTATGGCAAAAAGCTTAGGGAAATGGGAGCAGAAAATGTAATAGTCTCCCTTGGTGGTGATGGAGCCTATATGGTTAATGGCCATAATGAAGAATTCTTCAAAAAGGCCTACCAGGGAAAAATAATAGATACCGTAGGTTCAGGCGATAGTATGGTAGGAGGATTTGTTTATGGCAAAATCCACGACTTTAGCGATGAAGAAGCATTCAAATTCGCTGTTGCTTCTGGATCTGCCACAGCCTTTAGCCCTACTATAGCTAGTAAGGAAGAAATTTATAACCTATATGAAAAAGGAGAAGGATATGAAAATAATTGACCTACTTAGTGAGTCTTCTATAGAATTAAATGGAAGAACTGGATCCAAGGAAGAGCTAATAAATAGACTAGTAGATCTCATGGACAAAAGCCAAGTCTTAGTAGATAAGGAAATATACAAAAGTGATGTTCTAAAGAGAGAATCATCTAGTACAACAGGAATCGGAGAAGGTGTAGCCATCCCTCACGCCAAGTCCAAGGGAGTAAAGACACCCCACCTCGCAGCCATGATCATCAAAGAAGGAGCAGACTTTGATTCCCTAGATGGAGAATTGGTCCACCTATTTTTTATGATAGCAGTTCCAGAAAAAGCAAGTGATGATCATATAATCCTACTTCAAAGACTCTCCACCATGCTAATGGATGCCGACTTTAGAAAAGCCTTAATAGGGGCAAAAAGCACAGATGAATTTTTAAAAATCATAGAAGCTAAGGAAATAGAAAAATTCCCTAATGACTTTGAAGCTAAAGATAGCAATTCTACTTATGATATCTTGGCTATAACAGGCTGCCCTACTGGTATCGCCCATACCTTTATGGCCAAGGAATCCCTAGAAAATAAGGCCAAAGACCTAGGCTATACAATCAAGGTCGAAACCCACGGGTCAACTGGTATCGAAAATGCCTTAACCAAGGAAGAAATTGATAAGGCCAAGGGAATAATAATAGCAAGCGATGTTGGAGTTGAAAAATCAAGATTTTCTGGCAAGAGGCTAGTAGAAACCAAGGTATCAGATGGGATTAACAAGCCAAAAGACCTTATTGATTTAATAATAAATGAAAAGGCTCCTGTCTACAAGAGTGATAAGAAAAGCGAAGTAAAGGAAGAAAAGCCTACATCAAGTCTGGGTCAAACCATCTACAAGCACCTGATGAATGGCGTATCCCACATGCTTCCCTTTGTAGTTGGTGGTGGAATCTTAATAGCCCTCGCCTTCTTGCTTGATGATTATACAATAGACCCTGCCAATTTCGGATCTAACACCCCAATAGCTGCCATCTTTAATAAGATAGGTGGAGCAGCCTTTGGCTTTATGCTCCCTATCCTATCAGGTTTTATCGCTATGAGTATAGCTGATAGACCAGGACTTACCGTAGGATTTGTAGGAGGGTTTCTTGCAAATGAAGGAGGAGCAGGCTTCTTGGGTGCCTTAATTGCTGGTTTCCTATCAGGTTTAATCATAATATTATTAAGAAAAATAACCAAACCCCTACCAAAGAGCATGGACGGACTAAAGCCTATCCTAATCTTTCCACTGGTAGGTATCCTTGCAATCGGTCTAATAATGCTTCTATTACTAAATCCACCTTTAGCAGGACTAAACCTTTCGATAACTAACTTCCTAAACAATATGGGGTCAGCATCAAAGATTGTCCTAGGTCTCTTGGTCGGTGGAATGATGGCCATAGATATGGGAGGCCCTATCAACAAGGCTGCCTATATATTTGGTACAGCAAGCCTTGCTGAAGGCTCATCAATGATAATGGCAGCTGTTATGGCAGGAGGAATGGTGCCTCCATTAGCCTTAGCTATTTCAATGATTATCTTTAAAAACAAGTATACAGACAAGGAAAGACAAACCATCCCTACCAATATTATCATGGGTCTATCATTTATAACAGAAGGGGCTATCCCTTTTGCAGCAGCAGATCCTCTTAGAGTAATCCCTGCAAGTGTAGTCGGATCAGCCATAGCAGGTATGCTATCTATGATCTTCTCCTGTGCCTTAAGAGCCCCACATGGTGGTATGTGGGTAATAGGAGTAATAGATAATCCATTATTCTATATCCTATCAATCCTAGTAGGTTCTATAGTGGG
>JALEUV010000004.1 GCA_022780515.1 Anaerococcus sp.
GGTACTGTCAATTTTTTTGTGTAAACTCTAACTTATAAATTTTGTCATCTTAATTCACCAAATACAATCAAATCGTAGATTTGATTGTATTTGGTGAATCACTTATTTCTTCTATCATCATTTTAAGCTCGTATCTTACCAAGCCAAATCCAAGGTGAGTCCTATTAGAGAATTTATTATTATATTCTGATACCGGTATATAAATTGCTTTATCAAGGCTTTCTTCATTTGGAAATTGAACCTTCTGTTTTAGTTTTCTTTTTATATCCTTATTGAAATTCTCACATATATTATTGGTATACAAGCTTCTTCTTATTGCTTTTGGAAATAGCATAAAGGTGAATAAATTATCTTTACCTTCTAGCATTTTTCTAAGTTTTGGATATTTTCTTGACCATTTCGTTAAAAATTCTGCTAACCTTTTTTCTGCTATATCTATATTATCTGAGTTATATATTAGTTTAGCATCTTTTGAGTCATGTCCTTAATATTGTACTAGACTAATTTAGACAATATTAAGGACTTGACTAAGTTTAGGAAAATGTTTTATAATATAAGAAATATATTCATTGTATTTATGTATTAATAATATAAAAAAGAGGTTGTATGGAGGTTTTAAGCCCAGATAAGATTCTTGATAAGGTAAGTGATGCCTATGTTATTAAAGCTAGGAGTTCTACTAAAAAACTGATAGTTTTATCCTTTATGGCAGGAGTTTTTATTGCCCTAGCAGCTTCTGCTTCTACCTTTGCTGCTTATAATTTGCTTGGAGAAAGTAAATACTTGGGACTAGGCAAGCTTATACAGGGCCTAACATTTACTCCTGGCTTGGTTTTTGTCTTGATTGCTGGAGCCGAGCTATTTACAGGTAATAACTTGATGGTAATTTCTCTCTTGGATAAGAAGATACAAGCAAAAGAGCTCCTAAGGGCTTGGATTATTGTATATCTTGGCAATTTCATAGGATCAGTTTTTGTAGCATTTATGTTATATAAATCAGGTCAATTTGAAAGTGGGGGAGGAGAATTAGGAGCGAGTATTATCTTGCTTGCTAATTCTAAGGTACATCTAGGTTTTTCCAAGGGGATAATTCTTGGAATTTTCTGTAATATATTGGTTTGCCTAGGAGTATGGATGTCTTTTGGTTCTGATAGTCAAGTTGGTAAGATGTTGTGTGCTTTCTTCCCTGTAATGCTCTTTGTTTTGTCAGGATTTGAGCATAGTATTGCCAATATGTACTACATACCTGCGGGTATTTTTGCAAAAGCACTACCAGACTTAGCTACACTCACAGGTCTAGAGGCTAATGTTTTAGAAGCTTTGAATTGGGGTAGTTTTCTAACGGGAAATCTTTTGCCTGTTACTATAGGAAATATTATAGGCGGAGGAATATTTGTAGGCTTTTGTTATTGGTTAGCATTTAGAAAAAAGGAGATTAAATGAAGAAGATAAGAGGGAATTTTAAATTTGATAGGGAAGCTAATAAACAAAAAATAGAAGATATCAAGATTTTTATTGATAAAAACAAGGATAGGAAGGGTCCATTGATGCCAATTTTACAAGAGACTCAAAATCTTTTCGGATATTTGCCTGATGAGATGATGACCCTTATTTCAAATAAGTTAAATATTCCTCTATCAGAAATATATGGTGTTGCAACTTTTTATAGTCAATTTTCCTTTATCCCAAAGGGTGAGACGGATATTCATATTTGTTTAGGTACTGCCTGCTATGTTAAGGGGGCTGCTGATATTTTGGACGATTTAGAGGGTAGGCTAAATATAAAGAATGGTGAAACCACTCCTGATGGTAAGTTTTCAATTTCTGAAACTAGATGTTTAGGTAACTGTGGAGACGCACCTGTAATTGAAATTAATGGTAGACAATTGAGCAATTTTTCTAAGGAAGATGTAGATAAAGTTTTACACAACGAAGGGGATAATTAATATGATCAGCATAGACTATTTGAATCAAATTAAGGAAAAGACTGAACTATCTCATCCAGAAAATTTGGAAAGTACTGATAACATACAAGTGAAGATAGCCCTTAGAAATTGTGGGGTTATTGATCCTAATAATATTGATGAATACATAAAGAGAGATGGTTATTATGCCCTCCACAAGGCCCTATTTAACATGGATAGACAAGAGGTAATAGATGTTATTAAGGCTTCTAATCTTAGGGGAAGAGGAGGAGCAGGCTTCCCTACAGGGAAAAAATGGCAAACAGCCTATGACTATGATGTTGATAAGAAATACATAATTTGTAATGCAGATGAGGGGGATCCAGGAGCCTACATGGATAGGTCAATCCTAGAATACGATCCTCACTCGGTACTTGAAGCCATGGCAATAGCAGCCTACGCAATAGGAAGTGATGAGGGCTTTATCTATGTAAGAGCTGAGTATCCCAAGGCTGTTGAGAGCCTAAGATATGCTATCAATCAAGCGGAGGAAAAGGGTTTTCTTGGGAAAAATATTATGGATTCAGGTTTTGATTTTACTATCGAATTAAGACTTGGTTCTGGAGCCTTTGTATGTGGAGAATCCACTGCCCTTATGGAATCTATAGAAGGCAAGAGGGGGATGCCAAGGGTAAAGATCCACCGTACAGCCTTTAAGGGTCTCTGGGGCAAACCTACTGTAATAAACAATGTAGAGACTTTGGCAAATATTGCTCCAATTATCCTAAAGGGCTCTGATTGGTATAGGAGCATAGGAACAGAACTATCACCAGGAACTAAGGTATTCTCTTTAGTAGGAGATGTTAAGAATTCAGGTCTTATAGAAGTACCTATGGGAACTACCCTAAGGCAAATCATATATGACTTAGGTGGAGGAATTGAAGGAGATAAGCAGCTAAAGGCTGTCCAAACAGGAGGACCTTCTGGTGGATGTATCCCTGCAAAATACCTAGATTCTTCAGTAGATTATGAAACCCTAAAAGAGCTTAACTCTATCATGGGCTCTGGTGGAATGGTAGTAATGGATGAAGATACCTGCATGGTTGATATAGCTAGATTTTTCTTGGAATTTACCTGTGATGAATCTTGTGGCAAGTGCGTTCCTTGTAGGGAAGGAACCAAGAGGATTCTAGAAATTCTTGAAAGAATTACAGAAGGCAAGGGCCAAGAAGGAGATGTTGAAAGACTAGAAGACCTAAGTGAACTTGTAACCGAAGCAAGTTTGTGTGGTCTTGGCAAATCTGCAGCATTTCCTGTAATATCTACCCTAAAATACTATAGAGATGAATATGAAGAACATATTAATAATAAACACTGCCCTTCAGGAACATGTAAAGAACTAGTTAAATATAGAATAGCTGATAACTGTATAGGTTGTGGCACCTGTAAGAGAAATTGCCCTGCATCTTGTATAAGTGGTGAAAGAAAAGAAAAACATGAAATTGATCAAGAAAAATGTATTAAGTGTGGAACTTGCTTAGAAGTTTGTCCGATAAAACCTAAAGCTGTAGTAAAGGGATGATTCTATGACTGATATAAAAATAAGAATAGACGCTAAAGAGATAATCACACAAAAAGATAGATTTATTTTAGATGTAGCCAGGGAAAACAACATTGATATTCCAGCTATATGCCACGAACCAGAGCTTGAAAGATTTGGTGGATGTAGACTTTGTATAGTTGAGATTATAAATAAGGGTAGAAGCAAGATAGATACAGCTTGTTCTACTAGGGTCTATGATGGAATGGAGGTCCAAACTAAGAGCGATGCCATTATCAAAAAAAGAAGACAAGTCTTACAACTGCTCTTAGACTCTCATCCTAATGACTGCTTAACCTGCCAAAAGGCTGGTGCCTGCCTTCTTCAAAAATATGCATACGAATATGATGTTAAGTTTAGAAACCATGAAGGTAGCAAGAGAGAAGAAGTATATGACCTATCAAGTCCTTATATTTTGAAGGATAATGCCAAGTGTATCCTTTGTGGCAAATGTGTTAGGGTTTGTGCTCAGATAGAAGAAAGGTCCATACTATCATTTGCAGATAGGGGCTATGATTCATATATAGCCTGTGACTTGGGTAATGATTTTGCAAATTCATATTGCATATCTTGTAACAGGTGCGTTTCAGTTTGCCCAGTTGGAGCCTTACTTGATAAGAGGAAAATTGGAAAAGTTAGAGAATTTGAAGGTGAAAAGAAGACTGTTAAGTGCAAGGTATGTGAATTTGGTTGTAATTTTGAAGTTCACTCCAAAAATGGGAACAATCTTGCGGTTACAGCAAAAAAACCTACAGAAGGTAGACCTCTATGCCTAAAGGGCAGAATGATGACTGAACTTATGTACTTAGATGAGCCTGATTCTCCTTATATGAAGGTACAAGGAGATTTTATAGAATCTGATTTTCTTACCATTACTGGATTCAAAAAAGCCTTCCAAAAGATGCAAGAATTAGAAAGTAAAGAGGGATAAAATGTTAGTTACAATAAATGGCTCCTCCTACCAGGTAGAGGGTAGCAAAACAATTTTACAAGCTTGCAATGAAAATGGAATCGAGATTCCAACCCTATGTCATGATAAGAGACTTTTGCCAAATGGGGCCTGTAGACTATGTTTAGTGGTAGTGGATGGTTACAAGACTCCTGTAACAGCTTGTTCACAAAAAATAAAAGAAGGTATGAATATACAAACCCATACAGACAAAATAGTTAAAATGAGAAGGGAAATATTGGACCTATTATTTTCAAACCATCCTAACGATTGCCTTAACTGCGACAAGTCTGGCAAGTGTAAGCTACAAAACTATTGCTACGAATATGGGGTAGGAGAAGGCTCATATCAGAGAGAAGAAACAAAGCTTCAAATAGATGATTCTTCAAAGTTTTTTACATACGATCCTAATAAATGTATAAAATGTGGAATATGCGTAAGTGTTTGTCAAAATCTCCAAAATTCTAGTGCAATCTCTTTTATAAATAGAGGATATGATAGTTATATCGGAGCTCCTATGGAAAAGGGCTTTGGAAATTCTGACTGTGTATCATGTGGTAATTGTGTTTCAGCATGTCCAGTTGGTGCCCTTAATCCGAAGAAAAACTACCCTGAAGATAAGTTTAGATATTGGGAAGTTAAGAGAGTCCATACAACTTGTTCATACTGTGGGGTTGGTTGTCAATTTAACCTATTAACCAAGGGCAATAGGGTTGTTGAAGTCGAAGCATTAAATGTTGCTCCAAACAATGGACTATTATGTGTGAAGGGTAAATTTGCCCACAAATTTGTAAATCACCCAGATAGACTTACAAAACCACTCATCAAGAAGAATGGCACTTTTGTAGAAAGTTCTTGGCAAGAAGCCTATAGACTTATCAAACAAAAATATACAGAGGTAATGAGCCAAAAGGGACCAGATGGTTTTGGTGGATTCTCCTCAGCCAGATGTACCAACGAAGAAAATTACCTCTTCCAAAAGTTTATAAGGACAGTATTTAAAACTAATAATGTCGACCACTGCGCTAGGTTGTGCCATGCTTCTACTGTAGCAGGTCTTGCAAATACTCTAGGTAGTGGAGCAATGACAAATTCCATAGCTGAAATAGAAGGAACTGATGCATTTCTGATCATAGGAACAAATACTACAGAAAACCATCCTGTTATAGGAACTAAGATTAAGAAAAGAGTCAAAGAAGGGGCTAAACTTATAGTAATTGACCCTAGAGAGATAGAACTCGCCAAGTATGCTGATATATACCTACAAATAAAGCCTGGTACCAATATAGCAGTTCTAAATGGAATAATGAATGTTATATTGAGGGAAAATCTTTATGATGAAGATTATATTAATGAAAGAACCGAAGGCTTCGATGAATGCAAAAAAGTTATCGAAAAATACCCGCCAGCAAGGGTGGCTGAGATATGTGGTATAGATGAAGATGACTTGGTAAAAGCTGCTAGGATGTATGCTAAGGCCGATAAGGGTGCCTTGTACTATAGTATGGGAGTTACCCAACATTCAACTGGTACAAATGGAGTAAGGTCAACTTCTAACCTCCAAATGATGCTAGGAAATATTGGTAGGGAATCTACTGGAATAAATCCACTTAGAGGTCAAAACAATGTTCAAGGAGCCTGTGATATGGGGGCTCTTCCAACAGATTATACAGGCTACCAAAAGGTATTTTTAAAACCTGTAAGGCAGACTATGGAGATGTATTGGAATACAGAACTACCTGAGAAGAAGGGTTTGACCCTAACAGAGATGATGGATGCAGCTGAAAAGGGAGACTTAAGCTTCCTCTACATCATGGGTGAAAATCCAATGATATCAGATCCTGACCTTAACCATGTAAAAAGGGCATTAAATAATCTAGACTTCTTGGTAGTTCAAGATATCTTCTTGACAGAAACGGCAGAATTAGCTGATGTGATACTTCCTGCTGCATCCTTTGCAGAAAAAGATGGTAGCTATACCAATACGGAAAGAAGGATTCTAAGGGTAAGAAAGGCTATAGACCCTATAGGTGAAGCCAAGCCAGACTGGCAAATAATAATGGAGCTATCTAACCTACTAGGATACAAAGAATATTACCCATCTCCATCAGATATAATGGATGAAATTGCTGGATGCACACCATCCTATGGAGGAATTACCTACAAGAGATTAGAAAACGAAATACTCCAATGGCCTTGCACAAATAAAGACCACAAGGGAACTAAATTCCTCCATAAAAATACTATGGCGAGGGGCAAGGGACTATTTGTACCTATAGAATATGAAGTGAGCAAGGAAACTCCGGATGATGATTATCCATTGATTCTAACAACAGGAAGGATCCTATATCAATATCATACAAGGACAATGACTGGCAAGATTAGTGAATTAACAGAAATTGCGGGTAAGTCTTTTATGGAAATTTCACCAAAAACTGCAAGTTTATATGATATAAAAGATGGAGAAAGGGTAAAAGTTTCATCAAGAAGGGGTAGCGTATTCACCCAGGTGAAGATAACTGATAGGATAGAAGATGGAGTAGTCTTTATGCCTTTCCACTATGTTGATGGAGCAGCTAATACTCTAACCAATCCTGTACTAGATCCTATAGCCAAAATTCCAGAGCTCAAGGTATCAAGTGTAATGGTAGAAAAATTAGAAAGGAATTCTTATGTATGATCCAATAAAAATAATAACTTTAGCAAGAGGCATGGAGCTTTATGGGCATAATTTTTATAAGGACAATGCCGAAAAGAGTCAAAATATTCAAACTAAAACAGTTTTTAAAAGACTATCTGATGTTGAGTTAGACCACTACAACTATTTAAATTCTCTTTTGAAAAAATATCAGGGTGAAGATGTAGCTAAAGAGGATCTAGAGCTACCAGAAGAAGATGCTGAGCGTTTTTTTGATAATAGAAAAGATAGCGAAAATCTCGATGAAAATCTAGAGCAATCAATGATTCCAGATATGAATGTCCTTAGAATGGCCTACCTAATAGAAGAAGACTTCAGAGACTTTTATCAAAAAATGTCAGAGAAAGTTGACGATGAAGAATTAAAGGGAATTTTGGAGAACTTCTCAGTTTGGGAAGATGCTCACGCCAAACTCTTTAAGGGTCAATATGACGAACTAATGGATATCTATATGAATATGAGTTGGGGTGGCTGATTTAATGAAAAAGGCTACGGGTATTGTCCTCGCAGGGGGCAAAAGCAAGAGGATGGGAAAGCCAAAGCAAGAGCTATCCTACAAGGATTATTACCTAATCGATATAATAATAAAAAATCTCGAAAGACACTTTGACCAAATAATCTTAGTAAGTAATGATAGTGAGTTTTTAGAAAGAAGATTTGGAGATTTGGATCACATAAAAATAACAAGTGATCTTATTAAAGAAAAAGGTCCTTTAGGGGGCCTTTTTACAGGACTTAAAACTTCCGAGACAAAGGATAATTTTCTTATAGCATGTGATATGCCTTATTTTAGTCATCCTTATCTCGATTACTTGTTAGAAAGACCCTATAGGAAAGCCTTAGTTTATAAGGATGAGCAAGGACTTGAACCTTTCTTTGCTTTGTACAAAAAAGATTTATCTCAGGAAATATTTAATTATTTAGAAGGAGGGAAGAAGAGCTTTAAGGGATTTTTGGAGATTATAGAAGCTGACATAATTGATAAAGATGCTATAGGATATATAGAAGATTATGAAAAAATATTTAGGAATTTAAATTATCCAGAAGACTTTGATTCCTATGTGAAAGAAAGATTAAATGAAAGAAATTGAAAAAATCAAAATTCGAAAAATAGAAAATGAAGAGTCACTTGTGACTTATGATGATGTTATTGCAGAAAACTTCTTTGAAATATATGAAAACAATGAAGTCATATCAAGGCTTAGGATAAGTCCTATGGATATAGAAAATTTAGTTGTAGGCAATCTTTTTAGCCTTGGAAAAATTCAAAGCATTGACGATATCGATAGACTTGAAATAGGCGAATCTAAGGCCTTTGTAAAGATAAAAGAAAATAAAAGTCAAAGGAATAAAGAAGATCCAGGCAAGTTTATTTTACCTAGAGAAAGGATCTTTGCCCTATCTAAAAACTTCCAAGAAAGATCAGAAATTTTCAAAAAAACTGGAGGAGCCCATTCAGCTGGCCTAATTGAGAACTTTGAGATTATTGACTTCAAGGAAGATGTTGCTAGGTCAAATGCTGTAGATAAGCTCATTGGATCTATACTAAAAAATGAAGTGGATATTTTCAACAAGTTTATTTTCTTATCTTGTAGAATATCCGATCAAATAGTAGAGAAAATCTTAAGAACAGACTTTAACCTCATAATTTCACAAAGTGCTCCAACCACTATAGCTATAAAAAAAGCTATAGAAAATAATATCAACCTTATAGGCTTTGCCAGGAGAAATAGATTTAATATTTATAATCAAAATGAAAATCTTGAAATTAGGTGACTTATGGAATTACTTGATGTAGTTAAGATAGAAGAAGCTATTGACTTAGAAGTCAAGGCCATGGAAAAATTAGCTTTTAAAAGAAAAATAGAAATTGATACGACTGAGGCTAGAGGCTATATTCTTAGCTCAGATCTTATTTCAAATGATGATTTGCCCAACTTTAGAAAAGCTACTATGGATGGTTATGCCATAAATTATAAGGATTCAAGGGGGGCATCTGATACTATCCCATCGATTCTAAGCTTAGTTGAAGAAATAGAAATAGGACACAGTCCCAAAAAAGTTTTGCAGAGAGGGGAGGCTTCTAAGATTTATACTGGAGGCATGCTTCCCCAAGGGGCTGATAGTGTCATTCCTATCGAATATACAGAAACCATAAATGAGAAACTAATTGGAATAATGAAGCCAGTTTTCTATATGGAAAATGTAATAGAAATAGGAGATGATAGCAAAAAAGGCGATATTTATGAAAAAAGAGGAAGGGTCATAGAAGCTGAAACTATGGCTATGGCAGCTTCTCTAGGTTATGATAAGTTGAAAGTTTATGATAAGCTAAGATGTAAAATCCTATCAACAGGAGATGAAATCATTCCAGTTACAGAAAAATTAATACCTGCTAAGGCTAGGGATGTTAATTCCTATATGCTTAAGGGTCTGGTCGAAGAGCTGGGGATGACTGTAAGCAAGGTAAGTCAGCTTAAGGATGATAGGGATTTGATAAAAGAAGAATTGTCAGAAGATGTAGACTTAATAATAGTATCTGGGTCATCATCTAAGGGTAACAAGGACTTTGTACCAGATATAATTAGGGAATTTGATCCAGGTCTAATCTATCATGGTATTTCCATAAAACCAGGTAAACCCACAAGTCTTTCCATCAATAATAAGACTATGATTCTAGGTCTTCCAGGTAATCCTATAAGTGCTTATGTAATATTTAGGACGGTATTTGCAGAAGGTTTTAAGAGATACTTTGGAATAGAAGATAAAATATACATAAGAGCTAGCTTATCTAAAAATATTTCCAATGGCGGAGCAAAGACCAAGGTATGCCTTGTAGATCTTAATAGAATAAACGAGGATTATGTGGCAGATCCTATATTTGGATTTTCAAATAATATTTCACTCTTGAAAAGGGCCAAGGGTTATATTATCTTGGATGAATATGATGAAGGACTTAGGGAAGGAGAAATAGTGGAAGTAAGGCTAATAAGATGAGAAACATATATTTAGAAACTAAAGAAATAGAAGAAGGTCTAGAAATTTTTTGGGGAAATATTGAGAGATTTTTTAAGGAAGAAGGCTACGAGACTATTCCATCAAAAGATGCCTTAGGAAGAATTTCGAGCCATGCAATCTATGCAAGATATTCTACTCCATCCTATCATAGTAGTTCAGTTGATGGAATTATGGTAAAATCTGAAATGACCAAGGAAGCTAGAGAAAATAAGCCCTTGTTCTTGGCAAATGAGGATTTTCTTTATACTAATACTGGGGATGCCTTAATTAAGCCATATGATGCAGTTATTATGATAGAGGATGTCAGAAATGAAGATGGGGGAGTCAGCATATTAAAACCTGTTAATCCTTGGGAAAATATTAGAATACAGGGTGAAGATGTTATTGAAAAAGACCTTATTTTTGAATCCTACCACAAGTTTAGCTCAGTTGATCTATCAGTTTTGATAGCTGCAGGAATTAGCGAAGTCGAGGTTTTGAAGAAGCCTTCTATAGGCATAATTCCATCAGGTAATGAGATAATTGATGAGAAAGAAACTCTTGTCAAGGGAAAGATTATTGAGTCAAACTCAGCTATGCTTATGGCTATGGCTTATGAAGAAGGTATGGATAGTAAATTATATCCTATAGTAAGCGATGATAAAGATTCTATCCTAAAGGCACTCAAAAAAGCTCAAAGTGAATGTGACTTTGTTTGCCTAATAGCAGGCACTAGTGCAGGATCTAAGGATTTTACTAGTGAAATTGTGAGGGAGCTTGGAGAAGTTTTTGTTCATGGTTTATCTATCAAACCTGGTAAACCTGCTATATTGGGGAAAATAGAAGAAACTCCCTTCGTGGGCTTACCTGGTTATCCAGTATCAACCAATATAGTTTTTGAGAAGGTTGTTATCCCTACTATAAGAAAAAAACTTAGACAGGCTGAGGAAGAAAAAGATCTTATTAGGGCAAAACTCACAAAAAATGTGATTTCATCACTAAAAAATAGGGAGTATATTAGGGTGAAATTAGGAATAGTGGACGATAAGACAGTTGTAACCCCTCTTGATAGGAAGGCTGGATCTTTATTTTCCCTATCAGAATCTGATGGATATTTAATAGTGGATAGGAATATTGAAGGTTATCAGAGAGGTGATATGGTCGATGTTTCACTCCATAGGCCACTAAAAAAGAACTTTTTTGAAAATCGTCTTGTTAGTATAGGCTCCCATGATTTGGCATTAGATGTTATAAATGATATTTTTGCTCAAAAAGGTAAAATTACTAGGATTTCATCATCTCATGTAGGATCGATCGGGGGACTTAAGGCTCTAAGGGATGGAGATTGTGTTCTTGCCCCTTCTCATTTACTAGATAGGGCTGGCACCTACAACAATGATGCTATTTCTATGTTTTTTAATAAGGGAGAAGTAAGTAAGATAGACGTGGTGGGTAGGATGCAGGGTATCTATGTTCCAAAGGGCAATCCTCAAAACATCAAAAATATATCCGACCTAGTTGGAAAAACAATGGTAAATAGGCAAAGAGGGGCAGGCACTAGGCTTTTATTTGATTATTTATTAAAAAAAGAAGATATAAGCGAAGATGTAATTAAAGGCTATGATAATGAAGTAACAACTCACTTAAGTGCAGCCTTGGCAGTCAAAAATGGTGATTGTGATTTCTCAATTGGAGTAAAGAGTGCAGCTATTAAGATGGATATTGATTTTATCTATCTAAAGGATGAGGAATATCAATTTATAATTAAAAAGCAAAATTTACAATTAAAGGCAGTTAAAGAACTGGTTGAAATATTGAAATCCGATCAATTCAAAAGAAGAATGAAGGATTTGGGTGGATACAATGTCAAAACCAGCGGAAATATTATAGGAGATTAAGAAATGAAAAAATTATCTATAGTAGCAATGATGGCTTTACTTATCTTTACAGGATGTGCCAAAAATGAAGAAGCAGTAAAAGAAGCTCCAGTTTCAACTTCAGAGCTAAGCGAAAGTCAATCTAATGAAGATGCTAGCCTAGAAGAAACTAGCACTGAAGAAGATCAAGTAGCTGAAGAGTCCAAGGAAGAAATGGTTGTAAAACTAACAACAACAACTTCTGTAAATGATTCAGGATTAATGGAGTACTTGAGAGATTCTTTCAAAGAAGATACAGGCTATGATATGGAAATAGTATCCAAGGGAACTGGAGCTGCTATAGAAGATGCTAAGGCAGGTAATGCAGATGTAATACTTGTTCATTCCAAAGACAAGGAAGAAGAATTTGTAAGTGAAGGCTATGGAATCGAAAGAAAGCCTTTCATGCACAACTACTTTGTAATTGTGGGACCAGAGAGTGATCCTGCAGGTATAGAGGCAATGGAAGCAGAGGATGCCTTCAAGGCTATAGCTGATACAAAATCTGTATTTGCTTCAAGGGGTGACGAATCTGGAACCCACAACAAGGAATTAAAAATTTGGGATAAGGCTGGAGTAAATATAGAAGACTTAGAGGGCGAAGATAATTATAATTCTTTGGGAGATGGAATGGGTGCAACCCTAACCTTTGCCTCAGAATATAATGCCTACACCCTAACAGATCTATCTACATTCTTAACTATGCAAAATGATTTGAATCTCAAGGTTTTAGTCGATGAATCAGAATCATTGAAGAATGTTTATTCAGTAATAGTAGTAAACCCAGATAAGGTAAATGGAACTAATCAAGAAGCTGGTAAAGTATTCCAAGATTGGATGCTATCTGACAAGGCAGCATCTCTCATAGAAGAATATGGTAAAGATGATTACGGTGAGCAATTATTCTTTATAGGAGAATAAGATGAGCGAGATTTATTCCATAGCACTTTTAACTATGAAAATATGCACAATATCAACCTTGATTTCGGGAATAATTGCTATATTTATAGGGTTTAATCTTGGAATAAACGACAATAAAATCGTAAAGGTCATGAAAGTCCTAACAAATGCCTTCACTTCCCTACCCCCTGTTATAGCTGGAGTTTTAGTTTACCTTTTGTTTTCTAAAAATGGAATATTTGGCCCTCTTTCATGGCTATACACAGAAAAAGTAATAATTATTGCCCAGGTTCTAATAGTGATTCCAATAATTTCTGCCAATATCTATCCTGCTGTAGAAAATATTAGGACAAACTATTTGGAAACTTCCCTGGGCCTTGGGATTTCTAAATTTAAGACCTATGGACAGCTACTTAGAGAAGTAAAGTATCAGGTCATATCAGCCTTAATTACAGGTTTTGGTAGGGCTATATCTGAAGTTGGAGCAGTAATGATAGTTGGTGGCAATATTAGGTACAAAACTCGTGTACTAACCTCAGCCATTGTTTTGGAAAACAACAAAGGGAATTATGGAATGTCTATAAGACTTGGAATACTATTGATGGTCATATCCTTTGTTGTTTCCTTGCTCGCCATGGTGTTTTCGAGGAGAGACTATGATAAGACTGAGAAATCTTAAAATTATTATAAAAAACAAAATTTTGTTGGAAATAGATGATTTTACTTTTTGCCAGGGGAAAAAATATGTTCTAACTGGACCAAATGGAGCAGGCAAGTCAACCTTACTAAAGTCTATTATGGGTTTCAATGACTTTGTTAAAGGAGAGATAGAAGTCGAAGATGATATAGTCTATCAGGGCCAAGATCCCTATATCTACCAAAAAACACCACGAAATAATTTTAACCTAGTAGGGATAAGACCAGAGGATAGGATGGATGAAATATCTTTCTTGGCTTTAGAAAATTTACTAGACCAAAAGGTTAATTCCTTATCAGGTGGTGAGGGCCAAAAACTTTGCTTCTTAAGAAGTTTATTTGTAGCAAAAGATATACTTATGTTAGATGAACCCTTTTCTCAAATGGATAAGGATGCTAAGATTAAAGCTAACAAGCTAGTTGATTCTTGGCTTGAGGAAGACAGAAGACGAACTGCTATAATAATAAGTCATGACAATCTAATGGACTATAAATTTGATTATCACTTAGAAATAAAAGATAAGGAGCTTAGATCAATTTAAGCTTCCTTTTTGTATAATTTATTATTTCTGATGCATCATCTTTATCATAAGACTTTCCGCTTAGTCTATTAATGGTAGCCAATATATTATCAAGATTATTAGGATCTATGGCAAATATACATAGGCCGGCACTATCGATAATAAGGGAATTGTCATTATATTTTTTTCTCTTAGATTTTTCTATACCATACTTACTTTCTAAATACTCCCTACCATAGAGAAGTTCCCTATAGCTTTCCCTAGGAGAATCGAGTAGCTCATCACATATATTTTTTAAATTATAGGGACTTAGGTTAGAAAAATTGTAGATGTCATTTAAGTTGGTATAGGCATATTTAATTGCATTAGATAGGGAAAAAATATCAATTCCGTACTCATCCAAGTCTTCTTTTAACTTATATAAGATTTTATTTTCATTATTCCTGAAGTCATCACTTGGCGTAAAAATATTTGTCTTTTTAGAATTACTAGGATATAAGCAACCCAAAGGACATCTAGGGCATTTTCTATTAGGATTATTTTCAAAGAAATCAACCTTATCCAATTTTTGTAAGTTACTTTTTTTTACACTAAGGGACCTAATATTTTGCTTGTATAAAATATTAGCTGACCCATGGGATATCCCACTGTACTTATCTTCAATCAACCTCGCCATGGGGGTTATGGAAGCAGCTTTTGTGATATAAAAAGATGAGGTATCCTTGCCATAGATGTTCTTTAATTGATCGTAAGTTTCCATATTTAAAGAAAGATTCTCTACTTTATTAAACTTAATGGAGTCATTGTGGATATACAAGTCAATGAGATAGCTGGCTTTATTCACTAATACTAATCCATCTATGTCGTTTGTCTTTAAATAAGGCCCAAAGGATCCTCCGATTGACTTGTAGCTTAGCTTGCCATTATCTCGTGTCATTACCATAAACTTACTTATAGGGTTGTCGATATTTAGGATAGCCGAAGTAAAGATGGCTAAAAAGTCTCCTAAGATTTTGTGTTTTTCTAAAAACTTAAACCCAAATGACAAGTTTCCCATATGGACTTTGGATTGGTCGAGGGTTAATTTATCTAGGAATCCTTTTTTCAAATCTATAATTAATATATTATAAGAATTTTTCATATAATTGCCTTTCTAAGATTACTTTACTATTTTTTACTTATTCTGGTATAATCACTAACGGCCTTGATATTTTGCTTAAAAAGGCTTATTTTACTTGACATAAGTCTATTTTACGTGTAAAATATTTAAGGATTGGCAGAATATGCCAATTATTTAATTATAAAAGAAAAGGAGGTGCATTATGCCTACAATTAATCAACTTGTTAGAAAGGGTAGAAAAAGCGAAGTAACAAAATCAAATACTCCGGCTTTAGGTTACAACTACAATACACTAAAAAGTAGAATAACTAAGAACCAATCACCACAAAAGCGTGGAGTTTGTACATCAGTAAGAACTGTAACACCTAAAAAGCCTAACTCAGCTTTAAGAAAGGTTGCCAGAGTAAGACTTACTAACGGAGCTGAAGTACTATCTTATATTCCTGGAATTGGACACAATCTTCAAGAGCACAGCGTTGTATTAATCAGAGGAGGAAGAGTAAAAGACCTTCCTGGTGTTAGATACCACATTATTAGAGGTACTCTAGATACAGCAGGTGTTGATGGAAGAAAACAAGGTAGATCTAAGTACGGAGCAAAGAAGGCTTAAGACTTAGAATTTAGTGCATAATGTACTTAATATATAGAGTATATGTGCACACTAACGATTTGTTAATCGAGTACTCAAGATATTACACATAATTGGTAAAGGAGGGAAGAAAAGTGTCAAGAAAAGGACATATACCAAAAAGAGAGGTAATGCCTGATGCTAAGTACAACGATAGAGTTGTAACTAAGCTAATCAATAACGTAATGTTAGATGGTAAAAAAGGCCTTGCTACAAGAATAGTTTATGACGCTTTTGATATAGTCGCTGAAACAACAGGCAACGATGCATTAGAAGTGTTCTACCAAGCTATTGAAAACATAATGCCAACACTAGAAGTTAAAGCTAGAAGAATTGGTGGTGCAAATTATCAAGTACCAATGGAAGTTAGACCTGAAAGAAGACAAACCTTAGCTCTTAGATGGTTAGTTAACTTTGCTAGAGCAAGGGGAGAGAAGACTATGGTTGAAAGACTTTCTAAAGAAATACTTGATGCAGCTAACAATTCTGGTGCAGCAGTTAAAAGAAAAGAAGAGATGCATAGAGCTGCAGAAGCAAACAAAGCTTTCGCACACTATAGATACTAAGAATCGGGGGATTAATGAAAAGAGAAGTCTCATTAAAAGATACCAGAAATATTGGTATCATGGCCCACATAGATGCTGGTAAGACAACAGTTACAGAAAGAATGTTGTATTACACTGGAAAGATTTATAAAATCGGTGATACCCATGACGGTACAGCTGTTATGGACTCCATGGAGCAAGAGAAGGAAAGAGGAATCACAATCGGTTCTGCTGCTACAACTTGCTATTGGAATGATCACAGAATTAATATCATAGATACTCCAGGTCACGTTGACTTTACTGTAGAAGTTGAAAGATCATTAAGAGTATTGGACGGTGCAGTTGCATTATTTGATGCAAAAAGCGGTGTAGAACCTCAATCAGAAACAGTATGGAGACAAGCTGATAAGTACGATATTCCTAGAATTTGTTTTATTAACAAGATGGATGCTACAGGAGCTGACTTCTTCATGGCTGTTGATACAATCGAAGATAAATTAAAGGCTAACGCTGTTCCTATAGAAATTCCGATAGGAGCTGAACAACAATTCGAAGGTGTAGTAGACTTAGTTGAAATGAACTCAGTTACCTATAACACAGAAGACCTTGGAGCTCACCCAGTTATTGGAGAAATTCCTGATAATCTAAAGGAACAAGCAGAAGAATATAGGGCAAACCTACTAGAAGAACTTTCTGAAGTGGATGATGATATCATGATGAAATATCTTGAAGGTGAAGAAGTTACACCAGAAGAGATTAAAAAAGCTATCAGAAAGGGAACTATAGAAAAGAAAATTTTCCCATGCCTATGTGGATCAGCATACAAGAACAAGGGTGTTCAAGCTTTACTTGACGCAATTGTTGAATATATGCCAAGCCCAGTAGACGTACCTGCTATTGAAGGTACAGATCCTAAAGATGAAAGTATTGTACTAGAAAGACATCCTGGAGATGACGAACCTCTATCAGCATTAGCTTTCAAGGTTGTAACAGACCCTTATGTAGGTAAACTAATCTACGTTAGAATTTACTCTGGTACAATCGAATCAGGATCATACATCTACAATGCAACCAAGGGCAAGAGGGAAAGAGTTGGACGTATCATGCAAATGCACTCCAATAAGCAACAAGAAATCGAAGTTGGTTATTCAGGAGATATAGTAGCCCTACTAGGACTAAAAGATACAACAACAGGTGATAGTTTATGTGATCAAGATAATCCAATTATCCTTGAGAACATGGAATTCCCTGATCCAGTTATCTCAGTTGCTATTGAACCAAAAACAAGAGCAAGTCAAGATAAGATGATTGTAGGACTTCAAAAACTTGCAGAAGAAGATCCAACCTTCCAAACAAGATCAGATGAAGAAACAGGTCAAACAATTATCTCAGGAATGGGAGAGCTTCACCTTGAAGTTATCGTAGATAGACTACTAAGAGAATTTAAGGTAGAAGCAAACATAGGTAACCCACAAGTAGCTTACAGAGAATCTATCACTAAGGAAGCTGAAGCACAAGGTAAGTTCGTAAGACAATCCGGTGGTTCAGGTCAATACGGTGATGTATACCTAAGAGTATCACCAAACAAAGAAGGAGAAGGAATTACCTTCGAATCTAAGATTGTCGGTGGTGCAATACCTAAAGAATACATCAAACCAGTTGAAGCAGGTGTTCGTGAAGCAGCTGAAAGTGGTATACTAGGTGGATACCCAATGGTAGACCTCCACGTAGTCCTATTTGATGGATCTTACCACGAAGTCGACTCATCAGAAGTTGCCTTCCAAGTAGCTGGATCTATGGGATTCAAAAACGCTGTTGAAAAAGCAGGCCCAGTCCTACTAGAACCTATCGAAAAAGTTGAAATCACAACACCAGATGAATACCTTGGAGATGTAATGGGCGATGTTTCATCAAGAAGAGGTAAGATCGATGGTATGAATCCAAAAGATGGAATTCACGTACTAGATGCCTTCATTCCACTATCAGAAATGTTCGGCTATGCTACAGACCTAAGAAGTAAGACCCAAGGTAGAGCAACCTATTCAATGCAATTTGACCACTACGCACAAGTCCCAGAAAGCGTAAAAGAACAAGTATTAGATAAATAATTAATATAGGAGAAAAAAATGAGTAAAGAAACATTTGACAGAAGCAAACCACATATTAACATTGGTACAATAGGCCACGTAGACCACGGTAAAACAACAACAACAGCAGCTATAACCCAAGCTCTAAACAAAAAATATGGAACAGGTGAATACGTAGATTACGAACACATCGACAAGGCTCCAGAAGAAAGAGAACGTGGAATCACAATCAACACATCAGTAGTAGAATATGAAACAGAAAAAAGACACTACGCTCACATCGATGCTCCAGGCCACGCTGACTACGTTAAAAACATGATCACAGGTGCAGCACAAATGGACGGCGCAATCATCGTAGTAAGTGCAGCTGATGGTCCAATGCCACAAACAAGA
>JALEUV010000058.1 GCA_022780515.1 Anaerococcus sp.
TTTTTCCAAGTTTCAAATAATTCATCATTATAGTCACTTCTATCATCCTCATCTACTATAGGCTCTCTTTGTCTATATCTATCATCAAGCTCGACTTCAGGATAAGGCCTACCAAAAGCATCAAATCTCGAAAACACTGTATGTAAAACTGCCAGCAAAAACCTCATCACTGCAAAGTCTTGAGTCTTGGTATCTCCTGCCAAGTCTAAGTATTTATCTGCATTTTCAAATACTTCTATCAGGGAAACATCTTCGGTACGTCCCTTATTGTCAGCACTTACCGATATCCGTTTTTCCTTGAGCAGATTATATCTTCCCATCCTATACCTCCTTTTTTATTATTTCATAGCTAAGACCGTATTTCTCTTCATACTTTAGCTTGTATATTTTATTTAATTTGTCACTAGTAATTATAAATTCATTGTTTTCATCAAAGATTATGCCAAGTGAACCCTTTAGCCAGGCTTGGTCTTGAAAGTCTCTCAAATAAACTCTATTGTAGTCTTCGAGTGCCTCGATTATTTTATCAATTTCATAAGTGAAGGCCTTGGGTATCTTTAGGGTGGATTGGGCAATGAGCCTTCCTATATTAGGATTAGAAATAGATTTAGATAGGTCCTTGTCTTCTCCAAAAATCCCAAAACCCGCTCCTCGCTTTTTTAGGGCTATTACTTCAATTGAATCATCGCTATCTCTAACTTGAGCCCTTGCCTTTTCTTCCGTCTCTAAAATCGCATCTTCATTTAGCCAGTCATCCATTGTTTCCTTATTATGTTTTTTTTGTGTCTTACATATTTTTTGTTGTAGGAGGAAGGTCTTTGCCTTAGCTTTCTTCTTTTCCCTTAAATTTTCCTTCTCTTCTTTATAGTCTTCATATCTTTTTTTATTATCTATATCTAAGTCTTCATCAGAATAGACCTCTTGGACAAGACGTGAGATATCATCTGGTATTGTAAGCTTTTCTGGTAAGTAATATTGGCTTCTTGCAAGGATATAGCCACCATATACAGCCAAGCTCCCCGGATCAAATTCAAAGTCTTCATTGAGTCCACTTACATAGACTCTAGGGTCCTTATAGGCCTCACTCCTATCATCCCTATCGTGCCTATGGAGCCTGCCTATTCTCTGAATCATTAGGTCCATTGGGGCAAGGTCGGTTATCAATACATCAAAGTCTATGTCTAGGGATTGCTCTATGACTTGAGTTCCTATGATTATCTTGGATTTCGGTCTATTGCCCTTTTTACCTATCATTCCTAAGAGCTGTACTTCTTTCTTGGCACGTTCGGTCGCTATAAATCCCGAATGGATTAGCTCTACCCTCTCTTCTCCAAAAACTTCTACGCACTCCCTAGCTAGATTTTGAGCTTTTTTTACAGTATTTACTACTATTCCAATTATCCCCTCGTCCTTGGCTAAGTCTTTTATAAGTCCTAGTAAGTCTTCATTATAGATTTTACTTATGGCAATATTTTTTCTTTGCCTTATAGGAAAATCCTCGTATTGGTGAATTTCATCCCCGTCAGTATAGGTTATGAGGGGATAGGGGTCTTTTTTTAAATTATTTAAGCTAGAAGTTATTTCTTTAGTTTTTATCCCCCTTCCCTTTAAATAGGCATCTACCATGGCTTCCCTCTTGTCAGCCGGTAGGGTCGCAGAGAGGAGGATTACGGGGACTCCATAATAGCCCAGCCACCTAATAGATTCCTTTAAATATTGGTCCATATAAACATCGTAGGCATGAATCTCATCTATTACCACAACTTTCTTGTCAAAGCCTAAGTGCCTTAAGGCAAGATGCTTTTGCTTGAGGGACATTAGCAAAAATTGATCTACAGTTCCTATGACAAAGTCATCCATAGAAGAAGTCTTCCTTCCTGCAAACCACTCATTAACAAGAACCGTTTGATTTTCTTTCTTCTCATTCTTTTTGCCAGTGTTTTCATCAATATTAACATTTGAAGCAAGGGAAGAAAAATCATAATTAAGTGCAGCCTTGCCATGGCTTAACCTAATGCTGTGCCTATCACCATCAACTTTTTCTAGCCACTTTTCTATCCTAGGAAATATCGCATTGGAAGATGCTTGACTTGGTAGACCAAAGAACATCCCACTTCTACTAGTCTTGTAGGCAAGCTCTTCTACTCCAACAAGGGCTGCCTCAGTCTTGCCACTACCCATAGGGGCTTCGTAGATAAATATTCCTGGCTCCTCACAAGCTTCTATAATTTTCTTAAAAATAACCTGCTCATCTCTAGGAGAAAAGCCAAATCTTAGCTCAAAAATATCCTTATCAGTTTCATTTTCTATATCTTCTATAGAAGAAGGCTCCCACAAGTCCGACTTCTCCCACTTCTCATAGGCAATAAATGCTCTTTCATCAGGATTAGCTACACTATTTTCATCAAGGCCTATCAAGGGAAAATATTCTTCATTTGATGCCAGCCAATCTGCCATAATAAGTAGGGCTGATAGAATGATTTGACTAGCCTTGCCTAGGTGAGGAAGGTCCTCGGGAGATTTGAAGCCATTATCCCTAAGGGCTCTAGCTATTAGTTCCCTTTGTGCCTTTTGCCACAAAATATAATCAGGGTCGGATGGGTCTTCACTGCCATAATAATTGCTTAAATAAGAAACTTGCTTACTAAGCTCATTAGACTGGGCAGGCTTGCCATGGTGGGCTCCAATTATTGATGCTATATCAGGGCCGAAACCCGCCTTTCTTAAAATTATCTCCCCTTCCAAAGCATGGGGACTTTTTCTAGGGCAAGCTAATTCTCTATCAGTATCTTTAAAACCTGCCCTGTGGAGCTTTTCTCTTAAAATACTTTCTAATTCCTCAGTCGAATTCCAATTTTTAGTAGTTTGAAAATTATAAGTAGCCTTACCTAGATCGTGGATTTGGCACAAAAACATGAAAACCTTTTTGCTATCTTCAAAGTCAAAGACCGACAAATCTTCACTAATCCTCAATTTTTGTCCTTGGCTAAGCCAATTATCCCATAAAATAGCTCCAACATTTCGAGTATCCAACAAATGTTGATTCAAAGGCAGCCATTTATATACCGGACCATCTGCTCGTTTTTTGGCCCGTAAAAAATTGTTAATATCCATATATAAATCCTTTGCATAAATTAAATACTATCCATTTTTAATTATTATATCATATAAGATATCCATACACAATGTATTTTAAAATAATTATAAAAGTTCAAAAAAGTAACTATAATATACGTGTTGATGTAGGTAAAAGATTTTGTCCAAGGACTCAAATGCCCTATAATAATAGTAATGGAGGCAATATGAATATACTTATTGTAGAAGATGACAAAAAAATTGGCGAAGAGCTTGTCTTTCAACTTGATATCCTAGGCTATGAGCCTTATCTGGTTGATGATTTTACTAGGGTCTTGGATATTTTCAGGGAAAAAGACTACAAGCTTGTCCTTATGGACTTGAAACTTCCCTACAAAAATGGCTTTTATTGGGTAAGGGAGATTAGGAAAATTTCTAAGGTTCCTATAATTTTTCTTACTTCAGCATCAGATGATATTAACCTCATAAATGCCATAAATTATGGGGCAGATGACTTTATAGCCAAGCCATTTTCTATGGGTCTTTTGGATATTAAGATAAAGGCTCTCCTAAGAAGGGCCTATGACTTTGTTAATGATGATAATATCCTCTGGTATGGGGAAATCAAGCTTACAAGGGATAAGATGCTCCTAACTTATGATGATAAGGATCTTTCTCTTTCTAAGAATGAATATCTAATTATGGAAATTCTTATGAGAAATCCTGGAGAGGTTGTTTCCAGGGAAAAAATAATGGATAAGCTTTGGGCAACTGATTCTTTTATAGATGATAATACTCTTAGTGTAAATGTGAATAGGCTTAGAAAAAAGCTAGCGTCCCTTGGCCTTGATGACTTTATTCAGACTAAAAAGACTGTGGGGTATTTTATCCAATGAAAAACCTAAGAATATTCTTATCAACTAATAAGGCCTATTTGATATCCCTCCTCGCCTTCACCCTTATATCTCTTATAACTTCCTATGTCTTCCCCATTGATAGGAGGGTCTTTGCCTATAGCCTTTTTCTCCTATATATATTTATATTTTCAATAATGATAGTTAGGTTTGTCAAAATCAAAAAAATCTTAAAGGAAGATAAATTCGCCTACTTTAACCACGACCCTTACGAGATTTATTTGGAAGATATGTTGAAGAAAAAGGATAGGGAGATTGCTGATATAAAACTTTATGCAAGGAAAAATCATGAGGACTTGGATAATCTCTTGAGCATATGGACCCACCAAATAAAGACTCCCCTAGCTGCAATTTCCCTTATTAGCCAAAGGGAGGAAAACTTTGATATAGACAAGGAGCTTGTGAGGATAGATGACTATATAGCAAGTCTTCTCTCTATGCTAAAGCTTAGGGGCAATAGTATCGACTATAATTTCAAATCATTTTCTATAGAGAAGTTAATTAGGGATGTAGTAAAGAGGTACAGGCACTTTTTTATCGGCAAAAACCTTAGCCTTAAACTTGATATAGAAGATAAAAATATAGTCTCAGATCCTAAGTGGCTGGGCTTTGTTCTAGAGCAAGTCCTCTTTAATGCTATAAAATATACCGATAAGGGCTATATACAAATATCCTACAAGGATGATATTTTACAAATAGAAGATACTGGCATAGGGATAAAAAAGGAAGACCTGAAAAATATTGATAAGTTTGGTTATAGTGGCGATAGTGATAGGAGAAATCCTTCTTCTACTGGTATAGGACTTTATTTAGTAAATGACATCTTAACCAAGCTTGGCTATTCCTACAAGATCGACTCGGAATTAAATAAGGGGACAAGATTTTCCATAAATCTTTCAAGAAATAAACTTATAGAGGACTAGCTTACAAAATGTAAGATAAAAAGTCAAAATGTAAGTTTAGATTAGGGATTTATTTAAAAAAATCCTTTATTATAGACTTATGGAGGATATTATGAATATATTAAAAGTTAAAAACATAAGAAAAGTCTATAATCCTGAAAATAAGAATACACAAGTTGTAGCTCTTGAGGATATCAATTTTGAAGTCGAAAAGGGTGAATTCGTAGCTATAATGGGAGAAAGTGGCTCAGGTAAGTCTACCCTCTTAAACCTTATAGCGACCTTGGACAGTCAGACTAGTGGAGATATAATTCTTGCTGGAGAAAATACCAAGGACAAGAAGGATAAAGATAAGGCGAAGTTTAGGAGAGAAAAGCTAGGCTTTGTCTACCAAGATTTCTCCTTGCTAAATTCCCTAAACAATAGGGACAATATCTTCCTTCCTCTGGTATTAGAAAATACCAACTATCACGAAATGGAAGAGAGAATAGAACCTCTAGCGAGGAAATTAAAAATCGAAGACCTTCTCGATAAATTTCCCTACCAAATATCAGGAGGCCAAAAGCAAAGGATAGCTATAGCAAGGGCAATTATTACGGATCCCCAACTCCTCCTTGCAGATGAGCCTACTGGGGCCTTGGATTCAAATTCATCAATGGAGCTTTTAAATATTTTCGAAGAAATAAATAAGTCTGCTCAGACCATCCTAATGGTAACCCACTCAACCATGGCCGCATCCAGGGCATCTAGGGTCTTATTTATAAAAGATGGCAAAATCTTCTACGACCTCTATAAGGGAGATATGACTAGGGATGAAATGTATGAGAAATTAGTAAAATCTCAAATGATGATACTTGCTGGAGGTAATGACTTTGAATAAGATAAATTTTAAAATTGCCATTAACCAAATAAGGAGCAATAAGTTTCTCTACCTCCCCTATATCTTAGCATCATCTCTTATGGTATACATCTTTGACCTGGTATATATCCTAAGGGGCCAAGAATTTATGGAATCTTCTAGGGGTGGGACTACTATATTACAGCTACTAGAAATTGGTCAGTGGACTATCGCCCTCTTCTCCTTTATCTTTTTAATCTATATGACTAATTCAATTATTAAATCAAGATACAAGGAATTTGGTCTTTTATATAGCTTGGGAATGGATAAGAAGGGACTAATGTCAATACTTCTCATAGAAAATTTGATCTTTGCAAGCTCTGCAATCCTTTTGGGAAGCCTCTTAAGTCTTCTAACAAGTCCCTTGTTTGTAAATCTTATAGCAAAAATCTTAGACCTAAATGAAGAAATAATCTTTGATATAGAGCTTAGCAATATAGTTTTGGGAATAGAAGTATTTGCCCTTATATTTATCTTCATAAGCCTAATAAGCCTTTTTTCTATAAGAAAGAAAAACCCCCTAGAGTTAAGTCAAAAGTCCAAGGAAGGTGAAGCTGAGCCTAAGGTAAAGGTAATAAGCTTTATACTAGGACTTCTAGCAATAGGAGCTGGCTACAAGATAGCCCTTGGAGTAGATAATTTCTTCCAAGCCTTCCCTATGTTCTTTCCAGCTGTAGCCCTTGTAATTATAGGAACAAGTTTCTTTTTCCAATCTATTGTTATTTGGCTACTAAAGCTTCTTAGAAAGAATAAAAAAATCTACTATAAGGGAGTAAATATGACCTTTATAGGTGAGCTTATAAAAAGGAGCAAGGAATCAGCCCAGGCTCTATCAACAATTACAATAATTTCATCCATGTTTTTATTAAGCTTTGTGGTTATGGCAGCCATGTTTATTGGTAAAAACGCCTGGTTAGATAGGATGAACCCAGCAGACTATGTTATATCAAGTGAAACTTATGACCCCGTTTTTGATAGCTAC
Source organism: Anaerococcus sp. (assembly GCA_022780515.1). Classification (GTDB taxonomy): domain Bacteria; phylum Bacillota; class Clostridia; order Tissierellales; family Peptoniphilaceae; genus Anaerococcus. The sequence continues at coordinate 6,772 of JALEUV010000058.1, forward strand.
ATCAAGGAAGCAATAGAAAATACCAAAAAACAAACTGGTATAAGGACTGGGGAAATAAAAACTATAGAGTCTATGATTAGCTTTGGAAAAGATACTAGTCAGGGAGATTTTGATATAGCTAAGCCAGATGATATTAATATTGTGGGTACTTTATCTGATGATAGGGCAAGGACTATAAATATAGTAGACGAAGAATCCTTCAATAGGTCAACTCAAAATACTTACAAACTTTCAGATGGAGAAGTTTTGATCTTTGACTCTGAAAATGAAAAATATGAAAGTATATCTATAGGAGGTATGAAATTTACTGTAAAGGAAAATTTATCAAAGATAAATCCAATCCTTGTAGATTCGACCATGTCCTTATTTCATAATGTTTTGGTAGTGGTAAAGGACATTGATGACTTTAATGAAAATTTTAGCCAAAATCAAAACATAGAATTCGGTCATATCTATAAAACTTACTTTGACTTAGAAGATAGGTCCATGGATGATGCTTTTAATTTTTCTGCAAAACTAGCACAAAACCTAGAAAGAGATAATGACCTTATAGAAAAACTTAGAATAAATAATGGTATAGAAAATAGATACGAGTTTGATTCCATGCACACAGGAGCATATATAACTATAATAATCCTTTTGATATTATTTATGGCATCAATCATAGTCGTAATATATTATAAGCAAGCAGCAGAAGGCTTGAGCGATGGCAGGAGCATAGAAATCCTAAGAAAGATAGGAATGTCAAATAAGGAAATAAAAAAATCCATTAATAGGCAAAACTACTACACCTTCTTTATCCCCCTCCTGGTATCCATAATCCACATACTTGTAGCAAGTAAAATCGCCCACAAGCTCCTCCAAGTCTTCATCAACCTATCAAGGGCTGACTTTATAAAAATAGAAATAGGAGCTATCCTAGTTTATATTCTAGTATATATACTAATATTTAAAATAACCACACCTATATACTTTAAAATGGGCAATATGAATAAGAACTAAAGATAAAAAAGTTGCTGGACTACAAACTATAGCCTAGCAACTTTTAAAATCCTTACTTTTATAGTAACTTCCTTCTGCATACCAATGGGCAGATATTCCAATAACTGCCTTAGGCTTATCAATTCTTCCTCCCAAGTTCTTCCATTGCCTAGTAAATCTATTATCTAAAATAACATTCATTGGTGAACCATGTCCAATAAAAAGTATATGAAAAACTAAGAAGCAATACTTCATCAATATATATGCAAGAAAAAAGAACGTCTCAGACGTTCTAACATGGTGGGCCTCCAGGGACTCGAACCCTGGACCTACCGGTTATGAGCCGGGCGCTCTAACCGACTGAGCTAGAGGCCCACATTTATAAGCAAAATTTAGAGTTTTTGGTGGACCTGAGTAGACTCGAACTACCGACCTCACGCTTATCAGGCGTGCGCTCTAACCACCTGAGCTACAGGTCCAAGCAATAACTACCTACAGTTATTTTCTATTGGATTGAGCTTAACGTATCAAGCTCATTGCTTTATCTGGTTATTGTTAAACTCACCAGCTTAAGCTTCCTTAGAAAGGAGGTGATCCAGCCGCACCTTCCGATACGGCTACCTTGTTACGACTTCACCCCAGTTACTGACCCTACCTTCGACTGCTGCTTCCATAAGGTTTGCTCACAGGCTTCGGGTATTGCCAACTCCCATGGTGT
>JALEUV010000067.1 GCA_022780515.1 Anaerococcus sp.
TGATTCCATTTATTTCTTCAACGCTAGATGCATCACTTTCTATTACAACTTCATCATGAATATGCATGACGATATTAAATCCTTCATTTTCAATTCTCATCATAGCCTCAGCTAAAATATCTCTGGCTATTGCTTGAACAATATTTTCTACAAATTTTCCGCCGTAGGATTCTATCTTGTCCCACTTATTTCCTACTATGATTCCTTCGTAAACAATTGATTCACCACCGAATCGATTCATCCCGATTTTTGCTTTTGGATAAGCAAGTCGTCTTTTTGAAGGAAGTTCTATAAAAAGAATGCCTTTTTCATAGCTAATAATTAGGCTCTTATATTTTTCTTTACTTCTAGTCTTTACAACCCTTTTTACGACTGAATCTATGTTCCACCAAAGACTCACTATATTTGGATTAGCCTCTCGCCAGGAATCGACTATTGATTGAAGTTCATCTTCAGATAAACCCATCTCAATTCCACCCATTGCTTTTAGAGCACCTAATGCCCCTTGATAACCGCAGGCTAAAGTAGCAATCTTTCCTTTTTGTCTAAGGTGACCGTTTATTCCATGCTTTTCAACTGGCACTCCAAACATCCTCGATGCTGTTCTACAATAGATATCTTCTCCATTTTCAAAAGCGTCTAGTACCCATTGTTCTCCTGCAAGCCATGCAAGGACACGAGCCTCGATTGCTGAAAAGTCTGAAATAATAAACCTAGTGCCTTCTTTTGGTATGAAGGCTGTCCTAATTAATTGGGATAAGATATCAGAGGGTGATTCATATAGAATTTCCATAGTTTCGTAATCTCTATTTTTTACAAGACTCCTAGCAATGTCCAAATCTTTTAGATTGTTTCTTCTTAAGTTTTGAACTTGAATAAGCCTGCCTGAATATCTTCCAGTTCTATTTGCTCCATAAAATTGGATCAGACCCCTTGCTCGATTATCTTTTCCTTTTACATTTTTCATAGCATCATATTTTCTAACTGAAGACTTAGATAATTCTTGTCTAAGTTCCAATACTTCTTTAATATCTCCTTCAGCATTTTTAAGAGCGGACTCTACATCCTTTTTATCTAAGGAATCTATCTCTAAGCCTTTTTTATTAAGCCATTCTTTTAGCTGTAAGGGAGAGTTTGGATTCTCAAGACCAGTTAATCCTATCGCTCTATCCATGTTTTCATCTCGTAATATCTCATCAAATATAATAGCTGAATCAACTAAAACTTCATCAATTAAGATTCCTCTGTCATTGATGTTTTGGTCTATCCAGTAGTTTTCCCATTCTGATTGAGGCATAGGAAATGCTGATAATTTTTTCTTAATAGCCATTTCTGTTTCCACATCTCTTTGGTTATATTCCTTGAAGGTAGACCACTTTTCTAAATCGTGATGTGGTAGATTTCTTGTCCTCATACCATTAGTCTTAGTTGGTTTACATGGAATAGAAAAATATCTTATAAGAGCCTTGCCTTCATTCATCTTTTGCTTATCTAGTTTTAAAACTTCTCCAACTTTTTCAAGCGATAGAGGTAACCCTAGATAGGCTGACCAAATCATGGTGCAGTACCAGCCTTTTGGATTTAACCTATCACCAAGGAATCTAGATAGACACACCCTTTCAAAATTTGCATTAAAGGCCCACTTTTCTATACTTTTATCACTAAGTGCTGATAATATTTCTTTAGGAATAATCTCTCCACTTGCTAAATCAATAACTTGTACTTTCTCATCATTTAATGAATATGCAAAGAGGAGGATTTCAAAATCCTCACTCTCGGCATATTTATATACACCACTTTTACCTAAATCAACTGAAGAATAGGTTTCAAGGTCTATGGACAATTTCTTCATAGCTATCACTAAGCTTTGTTAATTCTGCTAAATTATTTTTTCTATATTCTTTTATTTGTTTTTCTATTTTTCTGATATCTCTATCTAGTTCTTTTAGCTGAGCTTGTAAAAATCCAAGCTTATACCATAAAAAGGACCAAATAGCTAAAACTATTGCTGTAATTAAATAGTCCATTTCTACCTCCTATGCTAAGAAATCTTCATCATCATCGTCCATGGCATCAAAGTCATCTGCTGCGTTCGATCTGTTGCCTAGAGGTTGACCATCTCTTAGTTTTTGAATATTTCCAAGCCCAACCGCTACGCCCTTATTGCCATTCACATTGTAGGCATAGAAGTTAAGGGATACTCTTGCATAAACCCCTGAGTAGACTTCACTTCTATCAAGAATTGGCTCTACGTTTCTATCCACAATTTGAGGTGCTGACATAGAGTTGGCATTTAAGAAGTATGCATCAGCATAAGCCTCATCATCTTTTTCTGTGTCACCATCTCTTAATGGAAGTTTGATGGCTTTCTTATTAGGTTTTTTTCCATTGAATTTAGAAAGTCCTTCATCAATGGCAGCATCTACTGCTTTTTCAATTTTTTCAATTGTCTTTTGGTCGTTCTTTGGAATAATGACAGATACTGAGTATCTTTCTTTACCACCATTGATTGACTTTGGTTCCCAAACATTTGCATAGCTTAATCTAACTTCTCCAGTAATTACTTTTGTTTTATTTTGCATAATTAAATCCTCCAAATTCTTCTTTAACATTGTCAATTTTTACTTCTTCTCGTTTGTCTCTAATGCTTACTAAGGTTAACTTTCCTTTTGGTTTTTCTAATAAGTCTGTAATATTTTCATCAAAGACTTTCTTACCTAGTAACTTAGTCATTGCTGGAATGCCAAGTATCTTTTCTTCAAAGGGATTGAATCCCAGTTCTTTTACTTTTTTTACAACTTCATCTTCATCTACGTATTTTCTATTTGACCTACCTTCAACAAGTTTTAGGCCCTTCCACCTATGGCCCTTCATTGCTCTTTCTAAAGCGTAAGCCTTGATATCTTTGACCCATTGCTCCATTTCGTCTAGTCTTGGTAAAATCTTTTCAATTTCATCATCAGATAGTTCTGGTGGTAGGGTAAATTCTTCTTGTGCTAGTTTCAGATTCTCTTCTGCTCTTTTTCTACACTTATTC
>JALEUV010000092.1 GCA_022780515.1 Anaerococcus sp.
TATTTGATATTTGTTCATGGGACCAATGTTCGTTAATCTTTATAGTTAAATAATCAATAACATCTTTAGATAATTTACTTTTCCTATATCAGTCTTTCCTTCTATCAATATATTTGTCGTTTGCCTTTATTGGGAAATACTTAGTATAATCTCCACTACTATTTTTTATTTTAGATGAATTTCTTATAATTTCTCGAAATATTGTACTAGATGACCTTTTAATTGCTTGTGCAATTTTCCTTATACTCATTCCTAAATTTAAAAATTGATAGATACAAGCTCTCTCTTCCATGGTAAGATAGTTATCGCTACTTTTAATGTGTTTTGTTTTCTCACTTACAAATTAACACAGCTGATTAGCTATGAGTTTATTTTATGTTGCACTTATTATGATAAACTATCTATTTAAAAAACTGTTGAGGTTGGTATGTTTATTCATACCCCAACAGTTTCTTTTGTTCCCATTCTTATCAAAGTAAATAATATTAGAATTTCTAAGTAGCTATTACAAATACGTAATACTATAGTCAAAATACATCATTTTTCAATAAGATAAGCTTGAAATATCCTAAGAAAAATTAATAAAGCTTAACTAAGTCTTAAAATTTATTACTTGTTAAATTATTCTTTCTTCTCAATAAACGACGCTTCAAGCAAAGATTTAGAAAATTTTTCAGTTTCCTTCAAAAATTCATCATCCGGCATCCATGAAGCCTTTATTTCCTCATCAATAACTTGAAATCCTGCTTTTTCAAGCTCTTCTCTTAAGACCTTATTTCCTTCTCCAGACCAACCATAAGATCCGAAGACTCCTGCTACTTTATCTCTAAATTTAAGCTCTTTTAGGAAGTGTAGCCAGCCAGATATGGTTGTGATAGAGGACCTGCCAACTGTAGGAGAACCAACTGCAATTGCTCTTGATTTAAATACTTCTGTCATAATATCATTTCTATCCATTTCTGCAACTGATAAGACTTTGGTCCTGGTAGAAGGTGAAATTTCTCTAATATCATCTGCAATTTTGTGGGCTATTTTTTTAGTTGCTCCCCACATTGAATCATAGATAACTGTTACTTGATCTTCCTTATAGTTATCGGCCCACTCAGCATATTTCTGTACTATCTCTAGAGCATTTTCTCTCCAGATGCTTCCATGGCTTGTTGCTATAATATCTATAGGAAGGTTCATTGCAACAATTTCTTCAATTTTCTTTTTTGCAAAACTTGAGAAAGGTGTCAATATATTCGCATAGTATTTCATAGCTTCATTCCAAAGGATGGTTGGATCTGCCTTGTCATTGAAAAGTTCACTTAGGGCATAGTGTTGGCCAAAGGCATCGTTTGAAAACAGGATATTATCGCCAGTCATATATGTTGCCATTGAGTCTGGCCAATGAAGCATTGTCATTTCTACAAAAACTAATTGCTTGCCATTGCCTATATCCACAGAATCTCCAGTCTTAACTACCCTATAGTCCCATTCTGGATGGTGGTACTGGCCAATTAGAGATTTCTTTCCATTGGCTGTACAATAAATCGGTGTATTTGGAATTTCTTCCATGATTTCTACAAGTGATCCAGAATGGTCTGGTTCTCCGTGATTAATTACAATGTAATCAATTTCTTTTAGGTCAATTTCTGTTTTGAGATTTTTAACAAATTCTTCTTTATGAGGTGTCCAGACTGTATCTATCAATACAGTTTTTTCTTCTTGTATTAGGTATGCATTTTGGCTAGAGCCATGGTGAACAGAAAATTCACTCCCATGGAATTCCTGTAGTTCCCAATCAATTTTACCAACCCAAAATACATTATTTTTTATTTGTTTCTTCATTATTTTCCTCCATTTTCCCTATATTTTTCAAACATTATAGAATTTTCTTTGAATATATGGATAAACACATCCTTTACTAGCTTTTCTAGCAAATTAAATGTATGCACATATGTTCTGCAGGCATCTTCTGGCGGATTAAACCAATCGGTCAGTTCTATCATTTCCTTGATAATATCTCCCGCCGCTTCATGGTCAGTTTCTAATTCTTCAACTTTTTCGATTACTTCTTGGCTAGGTGATTCATTTTCTAACATTAGTGGGAAAGTAATTTCTTCTTCTTTTACAAAGTGTTCTTCTAATTCCTTCTTAAGGTCTGCAAAAAGAGAATGAAGCTTCATCAATTCCTCACCATGATGTGCGAAATGAACAGATAGGATTTTATTTAATAAAGGATCTATTTCAAAAAGTAAATCTCTTTCTCTTTTGTGATGGTCTATGATTAAAGAGTCTATCATCTCTTTTATATCTAAATTCTTAAAATCATCTAGATTCATTATATCTTCTGTATCAGAATTATCGGACTTAATCGCTCCTTGAATTTTTTTAGCAAGATCATTTGCATCGATGTTTTTTTCTTTTGCAACTTCTTCAACAGTCATATGGCCATTACAACAAAAGTCAATCTTCTCCTTATTAAAAAAATCTATCATACTATTGTCTGTCTTGACTATATCTTCTATTTTAGTATTTATTACAATCATCTTAACCTCCTATAGTCTACTTAATTATATTGTAAACTAAGATAATATATATTTCCGTGTTCTATATCACACATTTACATATTAGTTAAGTTTTCTAAAGCTGATATGTTTTTTATTCTGATTTTTTTATAGGCTATATTTTCTATATATCCATCTTTTTCAAGCTCAGATAGTTTTCTAGATACAGTTTCTCTTGTCATATTTATTGACGAAGCGATATTTTCCTGGTTAAGGCTTACTAAATTGTTCTTGCTCATTTTCGATCTATAAAGTAAAAATGCGGCTAATCTTTTGTAGGAATCTTTTATTGACAAAATTTCTAGGAGTCTTTCTGTATCATATAATTTTTCGCTAAGTGATTTTATCATATTTAGCGAAAAGTCATGATCTTTTACCAAAATATTCCTTAGTAAATTTTTGTCTATTTGACAAATCCCTGTGTCTTCAATAGCAACTCCATTTGAGTTATAGGTATTATCAAGGAAAATTGAGTCCTCTCCGATAATATCGCCCTCTAGGTAAATTTTCCTTATACTCTCTCTTCCATCCTCGTCATAGGAAGAAGCTTTAATTTTCCCATGCCTAATTACAATTATTTTATCTATCTGATCATCGCTAAAAAAAATACTTTGTCCCTTTTTAATATTCTTATGTATTGCAGATATATAAATGCTTTTTGATTCATCCACACCAAGCTTATTAAAAAGACTAATTTTAGATAGACATGCACCTTTTTTCTGACATTCTTTACAAGTTTCCATCAAGACCTCCTTTATATAATATCTATAAGCTGGATTATTTTTTATTTACATATTGATTTAAGCTTTTAATATTTCATTAATTAATATATAAATACCCAAAGATTAAAGACTCTAGAAACTAATTATCCTAAAGTCTTCAAATAATAATTCACTTATTCATTATATCATTCTCTATCTGTTTTATTTATTTTATAAGTACTCAGCTTAAAATATAGTCTGCTGTCAAATATTTTGTAACCGCTGACATTTACAAAGTAGGACTTTAAGATTTTAACCTAACTCCTAAAGTCCTATTATAGTATTATTTTTTAAGATGAGAAATAGCTTCCGCATGGCTTGAGTGGTCAGTATGGATAAATTTTAATTTTTAGGGAAGCCTCGTATGTGGGAATATGTCCATTCATTGCTTTATTATAAACCACTCTAAATATCTTTGTCGTTTCCATGCCTACAAATTTTATTTCTACAGAACCTTAAATGAATAGATCGTTCTGTTATAACATGTGAAGAAGAAATTGGAATACGATCAACTAGAGTTTTGGGCATTAATCATCCAGAAGATGTGAAGATTATTTTATCACAATTTAATTATTTAACCTCACCCAATAGCTATAAAACTCTATTTTTAGATAATACATTTTCTAATGAGGAAAAAGATGTATATAAAGCTGGGTGTCGTTTTGAAGAAATTTATGCCTTTATGAAATGAATCGTACATTAAAAGAAGTTGTTTTCTTCTCCACTCCCGTTTGAGAAACTTCAAAAACATCCTATGCTTTTCATTTTAAGGAAAATTCAAATGGGTCTTAAGAAAAGATGACTTACCATAACAAACAGACTTTAAAATTGTGCGTGAAGAAGATATTATTGAACAATAAAACATCCTTGGAAGAGTTTATAAATTTAGCCCATTCTGCCTAGATTCATTTGGCAATTGAATATATGTAAAAAGCTATAATTCCTATCGGCATTGGAATGATAACTCTCTATCAGATAGGAATTATAGCTATAAAAAAATAATTATTAGTTTATTCAAAATCAACTTCTATTTTTCATTCAAACTAATTTCATTTTTCTTAATTCTAGCACTCAAATCCTTAATATTTTTTTCTATTTTAGATATAATTTCCCTAAAAAACTCATCATCTTGACCTGTAGGATCTTCTAAATTCCAGTCCTCTGTATATTGATTTTCTACAATTGG
>JALEUV010000098.1 GCA_022780515.1 Anaerococcus sp.
TCTTTGAGTCTCACACCGATATTAGGCTGTGACGGATTATTTCGTTATCGATATAAGGGTTTTTTAAGACTCTGAGCGATTTTTATTAGTAAATAAAGATAAAAAGGTGGAATCACGGTAACTCGTCCTTTGTTTGGATGGTTTTTTTTGTTGCTTTTTATTATTATAATAGGGAGAATATTATGAAAATTAAATCAAAATTAGCAATATTATTAGCCTCATCTTGTATATTTGCAGGCTGTGAAAGTCAAGTCAATTCAAATACTGATGCTAATAATACAAGTAGTGAAATAGAAGAAAATTCAAACGAAAGTGCTAAGGCAAATACAGATACAAAAGAATTGGAAGATGTTCAACAAGTAGCAGCGGAAAATGCAAAAAAAGATATAAGTGAAGAACCAAGATATAATGATACCATAAAGCTTGGTTATTCTGGAGATTTGTGCCTAGGAGCTCCTAATATAGCAAACCTAAACGCTTATTTTAAAGACCGCGATATAAATGTGGAGTTTGTAAATACAAAACAACCAAAGGATGCTTTAAGATCAGGAAAATTAGAAGGACTTGTCGGAGAATTTGCCAGAATGATAGTACCTGCAACAAAGGGAGCCGATATAGTATTTTCATCAGCATCTCATACAGGCTGCAAATCCTTATATGTGTTAAGTGATAGTTCTATACAAAAAACGAAAGAACTTGAAGGCAAAAACATAGCTATAACCAACGGAATAGGTAACTCAAATCACAATACAGCCCTAATTCAAGCAATGCAATCAGGCGAAATTGACTCGGCAGTTCTTGATGACCAATATGCCAAACAATTTGTAGACAAAGGAATAATTAGGCCTATAAGATCAATGACCCATGATGATGACTTTGGGTCCGAAGTATGCTGTGTATTGGCCTTCACTTAATAAAAATGTCAAGTCAAGAAAAAATTAGGAGATTCTGTAAGACAATTAAATTTGAATTCATTTGCCAAGAGCTCCTAATTAAACTTCTTATGTTATTACAACTAGCCTTGTAGGCCGTCTGCTTGTCTTTGCATATTTTCGATAACTATATCATGGATATCGCCTAGGCTTGCTGCGTATTCTAAGACTTCCCATGGTTTGTTTGAGTGGAAGTGGATCTTGATTAGTTCCTCATCTCCTACAGCAAGGAGGCTATCTCCTTCTAGGTTTTCTGTAATGTAATCGAAAATTTCGTCTTCGTCCAAATCTTCTCCTGCTATTAGCATTTGGCAGTCGAATTTGAATTCTATTGTTTCACTCATATCTATCTCCTTAGTTTTTTAACTTAGTTTTTAATTCATTTTCCAAAGATTGGATTTCGGCTTGGGCCAGCGCCCTATTCTTCTTTCCTTCAATTTGGATATTTCTAACCTCTTCGATTGTATCTATTAGAGCCTGGTTGGTATGTCTTATCGTATCTAAGTCTATAATACCCCTCTCGGTAGCTTTTGCAGTTTCTACAGTGTTTTGCCTTAGGGTATCTGCGTTTTTCCTTAGGAGGTCATTGGTAAGCTCTGTTACTCTCTTTTGGGTTTCTAGTGCTTTGTTGGTATGGTTCATCCCTAGGGCTAGGACCATTTGGTTTTTCCATAGGGGAATGGTATTTACTATGGTTGTTTGGATTTTCTCTGCCATAATTGAGTTTGAAGATTGGACCATCCTAATTTGTGGGGCCATTTGGATGGATACCATCCTGGTTAGGTCTAGGTCGTGGAGCTTCTTCTCAAAACGGTTGGCTTGGTTTTTGAGGTCGTTTATTTTTTGAGCATCTAGAGGGAGGTTTGACCTGGCTGCCTGTCTTTCAAGAGCAGGGAGGTCTTGCTGGTAGGTACGTTTTAGCTTCCTATTGCCTGCCTCTATATACATGGAGATTTCCTTGTAATATTCTTCATTGAGCTCATACATTTGATCAAGCATGGAAATGTCCTTCATAAGGGTTATTTGATGATTTTCTAGGATTTTTGTAATTTCATCTATGTTTTTCTCAGCACTTTGGTACTTATTCTTTATGGAGTCAAGTTTATTGGCAGTTTTCTTAAAGAAGCCAAAGGCACCTGATGATTCCTCTTCATCCATGGACTTGATAGATCCAATTAATTGATCAAGGAGGCTTCCTATCTCACCCAGGTCCTTATTTCTAACAGAATCTAGGGTTTTTTCTGAGAATTTGGAGATTTTCTTTTGGGCACCTGATCCATATTGGAGGATAATATTCGTATCTTCTATGTCGATTTTTTTAGAAAAATCATCTATCATTTTCTCTTCGTCTTCTGAAAATTTGACATTATTTTCTATTAGTTTTATCGACTGTTCTTCTTCAATCTTATCTAGTTTTTTGTCGCCATCGTCTGAGCCGTCTAGGGTTAATTTGATATCACTCATCTGTATTCCTCCAATCATCTCCTAAGTAGCCTTCTTGGTTCAAAAGAAGACTTATTGTATCAATTTCTGTCTTAACATCCATGGTCCTATCTTCCAAAAGCTCACCCTTTATATTGGCAAAGGCATCGCCTATATCTTTAATTGACTTATTAATATCTTTCTTGGATTTAGTAAAGCCATCATCATCTAGGCCAAGCATCTCAAAATCCCTGTAGGAATCGACAAGCTTGATAGATGTAGGAAGGTAGTAGGTAGAAAACTTGCCAAGTCCATAGGCCTTGTCCGGGTACTTATCAATAATCTTTAAAATATCTGAAGCATTGGCCATAAGACTTCCAATATTTTCCCTAAGTTCTCCATCCTTGATGTCCTTCTTTAGCCTTGCTAATTCGTCCAGACTCCCTAGGGATTCTTCGATAATCTCCATAGCCCTTTGCTTGTTAATATCTTCTGCTGAAAGCTCGACTTCTTCCTCGCTTTTCCTATTATCTAAGGACTTATTTTGGTAGGATGGAAGCTCGCTTAGCTTTTGCTTGTAGATCTTAAAAGTTGGTATATCTAGGATAAAAAACTTGCCATCCTCTACTATCCTTGCTTGTTTAAAGTAGCCATTTTTCATCATATGGACTAGGTCGCTTATGGTTTCCTTTTCGCTTTGGTTAACACCACTAGCTAGGTCTCTGATAGGAATTATTGTATTTGTGCCTAGCTCATTTAAAAATCTAACATAGTTATTAGATAGCTTCTTTAGATAGGCGCCTCTCTTCCAAAAGATTGTGGGTACTAGGATGGTTCCTAAGAGAGTAGATATAAAAGCTATTAGATAAATAGGTGACCAAGAATCGAAGAATGCCAAAATGAAGATAAGTGATAGGCTTGCTCCAATGAGGTATCCAAAGATAGAAAATACTGAATAGACTATCCCTTTATCCTTCTCTGGTGGCTTTTGCTCGCAGACCTTGGGATTACGGGTTTGGGGGAGGTCCTTGACCTTAAGCGACTCGTCAATCTTACTTATAGTCCTATTTACAGAAGTCTTAATCTTATCCCTAATTTTGTCAAAGGGAATGGCCTTAGCCTTGGTATTTAATTCTTGGTAAAGGCCTCTTAGGGACCTAGTTAATTTATCTTTTTGTTTATCTGACATAATTTATTCCTTTTCTTAATTATATCATACCCGATTTAAAATATGTTAATTATTTATATCGATAATTTTATCAAATTCATCTTTTTTCTTAAGGATTTGTTCCCTATTACCAAAGATTGTATAGTTTTCTGCTTTCAAAGCCTTCCTGAAGTATGGGGCCAAGGCTCTGATATCCTTAAGGCTTGTAGCCTTAACTTCTCCTAGGATTTCTGTTGTGCTCTTATAGGACTTATCCTTGTAGGCTATGAAGTCCACTTCGCCCTTTTGCTTAGGGGAGATAGGTCTTAGGAAGCCTCCCATAGTTGAGATTTGTTGGTTTTCAAAATCCCTTTGGTCGATTTCAAGTTCTTCTGTTATATTTGCAATTTTCTTGAAGTTCTCGAGGGTTAGATCAAAGTTAGGGTCCCTATAGGAATAGGCTTGGAGAATGAGAGTCCTCGTTATAGACATACCCGCTCCATAGGCACCACCCTTTGCCCTTATTAGCTCATATAGGTAAGGGTTGGATACTATAGATGATGCAAGTGCTAGACTACCAGTAAAGTTCTCGAGGTCATCTCTTAGGAGGGTAGTTTGTGAGCAGTAATTAACAGGGGCATCTGTCAAGATTGCTTCCTTGATAGCCCTTGGTTTATAGGATATTTCTACCTTAGATCTTATATCTCCAAGCTTATCTAAACTTTCGCTTAGCTTATCTTTGGCAAAGTCTAGGTCATCTCCACTAGCTGTGATATTTATACTTAGCTTCTTGGTAAAGATATTGGCATAGACTTCTTCTAACCTTGCCCTAAAGCCTTCGAAGTCCTCTTCTATATCCTTTAGGACCTTCTTTACAAAGAGGTAGTAGGAGATACCTGATACTTCTTCCTTGATATAGCTTAGCTTATCTATGTGAGACTTGGCCCTATTTATAGCCAAGAGGTGGCCTTGGTCGTACATACCAGATTCGAAGACAGACTTACTCATCTTGAGGAGTTCTCCTATCCTCTCCTTGTTGGTAAAGAGTGAAGAAGTCGCAAAGTTTTTTACAAGCCTTATAGCCGCATCAAGGTCTTGCCTACTTGTAGTAAAGGATACCTTGAAGTCCCTCTCAAACTCATCCTTATCAAGCTTTAATAGCTGAATATTAAAGTTTAGAGAAGCCAAGTATTGCCAGAGAATATCATCTATATCCCTATAAGAAATATTTTCTGTATCGATAGCTCCTAGAAGCTCACTTAAAATAGCGAGATATCTTAAATCATCTAAGTCCAAGTGGTCTTCATTAAAGTAGATACTCACATAGATAAGACCAGAAGTAGGGAGGTCATGGAGGATAAAGTCAAAGTCTTCATGAACTACCTTCCTTGGTATAGGGGTGGTTGAAGTAGGGACATCCTTGATATCAAGCCTTGGTATAGTGGCCTTTTCATCTTCTGTATTTACCTTATCTTGGTAGGCTTCTAGCTTTTCTAGATCCTTCCTTATAAGATCTAGGTCTTCTTGTGTCATATTTTTATTGGCAAGGTCTATCCTTTCATTAAAGTAAGCGAGCTCTTCTCCTATAAGAGATTCGCTAGGCCTTGCTATATGGACAAGCTTGGTCTTATTGTTTAGGAAATGCTCCTTAACAAAGTCTTCGTAATAGCCTGTACCTATCAAGTCTCTCAACTCATCTAGGACATCTACTATCCTAAAGATATCGAGAAGGTCCCCATCGAAGTTCATCATAAAGAAGTAATTAAGTCCCTTAGATGTAGAATTGAGGCTCTCCCTTTGAGAAAAATCAAAGGTCTTGAAGGCTGACTTGAGACTTTCCTCAGAGATCTTCTCACTAGCATCCCTTAGGCCATCTTCTATAATATTTACAAAGTCATCTATCTTGCTAGCAGAAGTCCTTTGAGCTTGGATAATTATGGAAGATCTCACCCCATAGCCAACCCTAGCATAGAAATACTCAGGATTTAATTTCTCAACAACCTCTCCTCTAATCTTTGAAGAATCCATATTAAAGAGGGTATTAGTTAAGATATTTAGAGTTAGATAATCCTTGATATCTAGGGCACTAGTAGCTAGGAAGGCATAGGTTAAATAATCACTATCTTCTTGGACTTGGGATACTGGATAAGCTCCCTCAACTACATCTTTATAATAATTTTCTTTAACATTAATAGAAAAATCCACGTCCTTGTAGTCATACTTACTCAAATATTCCTCATCAATAAAGCCCATGAAATAATCAATATCCAAGTTTCCATACAAGTAGATTACAGCGTTGGATGGGTGGTAGTGTTCCTTATAAAAATCTATAAACTCTTCATAAGTAAGATCTGGTATAACCTTTGGATCTCCACCTGATATATACTCATAAGGACTACCCTTAAACAAGAGAGCATTAATATCATTGGCAATCTTACTTTCACTATTAGTGAGGGCTCCCTGCATTTCATTGTAGACAACACCACTTATACCAGTAATCTCATCGCCTTCTAGAGTATAGTGCCATCCCTCTTGGTCAAGGATTTCCTTCTTTTCAACTACACAAGGATTAAAGACTGCATCCAAATAAACATCTACTAAGTTTCTAAAATCCTTATCATTCTCACTAGATACAGGGAAAATAGTCTTGTCAGGATAGGTCATAGCATTGAGGAAAGTCTGTAGGGAAGAAGAAGCCATATCCATAAAAGGATCCTTGGTCTTAAATTTCTTAGATCCATTGAGGACACTATGCTCCATAATGTGGGCCTTGCCCTTAGAATCGTTAGGTGGTGTCCTAAAACCTATACCAAAAGTCTTATTATCATCATCTGCCTTTACATAAACAAGCTTAGCCTTGGTCTTTTCATGCTCATACAAATAAGCTTCAAGGCTCAGTTTATCAAAATTTTCTTTATTAAGTAATTTATAAGTCATAATTCCTCCGTGTTTATATTATTATACTATTTAAAATATAAAGAAGAGAGTATATGTAAAAGTTAAAAAAAAGGTATTCCTCTAAAAACAGATTTGTGATATAATATGTGTGCATTATTAGCAATAATCATTTCACTATTAATGTAGAAAGGAGTAGATATGCTAGGAATTATTTTAGCAAGCCATGGAGGCTTTGCTAAGGGGATCAAAGAATCTGCACAGATGATTTTTGGAGATCAAGAAAAGTTTGAATCAGTAATTCTTTTACCTTCAATGGGGCCTAATGATTTTAAGAAAAATCTTGAAGATGTCATTGATAGAATGAATACTGATGAAATTTTATTTTTGATTGACCTACGGGGTGGTACACCCTTTAATCAAGTTTCAAATCTTTTAGAAGATCATAAAGATAAGCGGGCGATTGTTACAGGTTTAAATCTTCCAATGGTAATAGAAGCCTTATCTGAAAGAATGAACGGTGATTCTTCTCACTCTATAGCAAAGAAGGTCATAGGCGCGGCCAAAGACGGAATTAAAATTAAAGCTGAAGATCTAAATGAACTAAATGATAAGATAGAAGAAAAAACAAAGAACTTTCCTAAGGGGTCAATACCTGAGGGAACAGTTTTGGGAAACGGTAAGATCGATATCGCTCTTGCAAGAATTGATACAAGGCTTCTACATGGCCAAGTTGCAACAAGTTGGACCAAGTCAGTCAATCCAGACAGGATAATTGTAGTAAGTGATAGTGTATCGCAAGATGATCTTAGAAAGCAAATGGTAATGGAGGCAGCTCCTCCTGGAGTTAAGTCTCATGTAGTTCCGATATGGAAAATGAAAGAGATTATGGACGATCCACGTTTCGGAGCTACAAGAGCCATGCTTTTATTTGAAAAACCACAAGATGTTTTGAAATTTTTAGAGATGGGAGCAAATCTTGATCAAATAAACCTAGGTTCAATGGCTTATAAAAAGGGAGACATCAACTTAACTAATGCGGTTTCTATGAATGCTAACGATGTCGAATGTTTTGATAAAATTTTAAATTACGGAGTCAAGATCGATGTCAGAAAGGTTCCGTCAGATAAGAGCGAAAACTTTGCAAATATGATGAAAAAAGCAAAAAGCGAATTAAATATCAATTAGTAGGAGAAATTATGAGTATAATAAATATTATTTTAATCGCCTTGGTAGCTTTTCTTGCAGGTTGTGAGGGTGTATTGGATCAATTTCAATTTCATCAACCTATAGTTGCCTGTACATTAATAGGACTTGTAACAGGCCACCTAAAAGAAGGAGTAATCCTTGGAGGTTCTTTACAAATGATTGCCCTGGGTTGGGCAAATGTAGGTGCTGCCATAGCACCAGATGCAGCACTTGCATCAGTGGCTTCATCAATAATTATGGTACTAGCCTTGGAAGGAGGAAGTAAAAATGTAAATGATGCAATAAACACATCCATAGCTTTGGCTATTCCTCTTTCAGTAGCAGGATTATTCTTGACAATGATAGCCAGAACACTTGCTATTCCATTGGTTCACTCTATGGATAAAGCCGCAGAAACTGCGAATTTTAGAAAAATAGATATACTATCCCGGATGGGAGTAGCTATGCAAGGACTTAGAATTGCCATTCCTGCACTTATTCTTTGTTTCATACCATCAAAAGTAGTAACAGATGCCTTAAATATGATGCCTTCTTGGCTCACCGGAGGTATGGAAGTAGGCGGTGGTATGGTCGCAGCAGTAGGTTATGCTATGGTAATTAATATGATGAGCACAAAAGAAACTTGGCCTTTTTTTGCCCTAGGTTTTGTATTTGCGACAATTAGTGAAATCACCTTGGTAGGCCTTGGTGTAATAGGCTTGGCACTTGCTATAATCTATATGACGCTTAAAAATCTGGCAACTAATAACCAAGGTGGATCAGGATCCGGTGATCCACTTGGCGATATAATAAATGATTATTAAAGGAGATATTATGACTGAAACAAATCGAGTAAATCAACAAAATACTGAAGATAGAATTGTTTTGACTAAGTCAATCCGTAGGAAGGTATGTAATCGCCACCAATTTTTGCAAGGGTCTCGGAACTATGAAAGAATGCAAAACGGTGGACGGGCCTTCTCAATGATTCCTGCTATAAAAGCTCTGTATAGCAAAAAAGAGGACCAGGTAGCAGCTCTAAAAAGGCACCTGGAATTTTACAATACCCATCCGTACGTATCATCTCCGGTTATGGGAGTTACCCTTGCTATGGAAGAAGAAAGAGCAAACGGAACACCAATAGATGATGGAGCTATAAATGGTGTAAAAGTAGGAATGATGGGTCCCTTGGCAGGAGTAGGAGATCCGGTTTTCCGGTTTACCCTAAGACCGATCCTCGGAGCTTTAGGAGCAAGTCTTGCCTTGTCAGGAAATATCTTAGGCCCTATAATCTTCTTTCTGATATGGAATCTGATCAGATATATATTTGAGCGGAAAACCCAAGAACTGGGTTATAGAGCGGGTAATGAAATTACAAAAGATTTGTCGGGCGGACTTTTAGGAAAAGTTACTCTAATGGCATCAATCCTAGGTATGTTTATAGTGGGAGCACTTGTACAAAGATGGGTGTCAATAGATTTTACAGCAACGATATCTGAAGTAACCCAACAAGCTGGCTCATTTATAGATTGGGAGAATTTGCCGGCAGGAGCTGAAGGTATAAAAGAAGCTCTAACTCAGTTTGCAACTATAGGACCAAGTGCAATCAATAGAGTAAAAGTAACAACTCTTCAAGACAACTTAGATATTCTGATACCGGGACTAATCCCTTTACTACTAACTTTGGGAATATGTAAACTATTAAAGAAAGACGTATCGCCTATCCTAATAATAGTAGCTTTATTTGCACTAGGAATTTTGGCAAGATACTTCAATATAATGTGATGATAAGATCTCAAAACACCAAGGCGGATCTTACTATCAAAGCCAGCAATCTCAATGGATTTACATCAAACGGTAAGGCTTTGATAGGAGATAAGGCCTTTGAATACTACAATTCCAGAAATGGCAAAGACTATATACAAATTCCCTACAAGGAAATAGATTATATAAGTGCGGAAGTCTTGTTTGGCAAAAAAATCGTTAGATTCGCTATACACACTAAGGCTAACGGAACCTTTAAATTTTCAACTAGGGATAATAAAAAGACCCTGAGGGCGATAAATAAGTATGTAGATAGTGAGAAACTTAGAAGATCATTATCATTTATTGAGCTTATGAAAAGAGGAGTTAAAAATTTAATAAAAAAGATAAAAGAGCAGATTAAGTGAGCTAATCTGCTCTTTTACTATGTATAACGGGCATGTTCTAATGCTAGGGTGAAAATCCCTAAGGAGCGTAGTTGTCGACGAATCCCATAGCGACTTGCAAGTTTCACTTGGTGACATCTAGGAGAGAAGAACGGGTAGCGAAATCGTGGCTTGACGAACAGGAACAGAATACAAGGCGTAACAGGTGGGCGAGCTAGCTAAAGATAGCAAAGACCCAAAAGGTAACCGTAAACCCAAGGCGTAGATTCTGCAAGTAAACGATGAAAGTATTATAACTTATCCCGCGAGGTCTCATAGACGATACAGTTACTATACTACTAAAATACAAAGCTAATAGCCAATAAAAATCCTCACAATAGGTGGG
>JALEUV010000001.1 GCA_022780515.1 Anaerococcus sp.
GCAATTACATGATTAAGTTCAGACCATTCCGCCCTAGTGAATTTTTTTCTAAAATTTAAGAATGCTTCAACATCGCTATCAATTTTTTTAATATCTTCCGCTTTCATACAACCCCTTTCTTGTTTTGTTAATTATATTATATCACAATATGTGACAGTGTCAACTAATTTTTATTATTTACGCAATATTTGTCTCTAAATAGGACAATCAAGCCATTTACTTTATCACTATTCGTGATATAATAAAAGAAAATGTCACATGAAGTGATAAGGAGGAAACATGCAAATAGGAGATAAATTGGCTTATTTAAGGAAAAGTCACAAATATAGTCAAAAAGAATTAGCGGACAAGATTAACACGAGTAGGTCTAGTATTGCAATGTTCGAAAGTAATGCTAGGGTGCCGACAACATCCACATTATCGATGTATGCTGACTTATTCGGAGTATCAGTCGATTATCTCTTAGGTAACAACACTCCAATACAAGGCCAAGACTACATAACAATCAACGTTTATGGATCAATCCCTGCTGGCATACCCATAGAAGCAATAGAAGATATATCCGATACAGAAGATATATCCTTAAAAGAGTACGACAGAAGCAAAGAATATCTAGGATTAAAAGTAGACGGCGACTCCATGTATCCCAAATATCTTGACGGGGATACCGTAATTATAGAAAAAACTCCAGACTGCGAAAGTGGTACAGACGCCGCAGTCTACGTCAACGGCTACGAAGCCACCCTAAAAACAGTAATAAAAAATAATAATGGATCAATAACCCTAAAACCAATCAATACTAATTATGCACCTAAGACCTATGGCCCAGGAGACGACCCAGTAAGAATATTGGGGATTGTAAAAGAAATTAGGAGAAAAATATAAAAAGCAGCCTACATATATAGACTGCCTCACAAACTATAATAATAACATATGGGAGGAGAATATGAAATTTGGAATCAGGAAGCCAAGCCTTAAAAGAAAGATAAAAGCCAAAACAACAGGCAAAATGAAAAGGTCTTTAAATAAAGCTATAAAGCCAGGATATGGCAAGAAAGGAATGGGGATATTAAAAAATCCCGAGAAAGCTGCATACAACAAAGTTTATCATAAAACTACAACATCTATACGGGATATTTTTAACACATCAACAACTAAAAAAGTTTCGTCTAGCTCTAAAGAAGAAATAGTTGAGTCGCAACCATCATATACCATATCGGCAGAAGAATTATACGAGTGGGATCCTGACTTTTACCCAAACAAAGAAGAAAATGAAGCGTTAAACTTATATTATGATTCAATTCATAGAATGAGCGAATTTAGAAAAACAAATCCATCTGCTGATCAAATTAACTTGTATATAAAAAATTCTAAAGATAATTTTAAAGGATTAAAAGGTGTATTAAAGTATTGGGAAAGAGTTAATCAAAGTATACCTCCTAACGTGCCTATTAGATCAGAAGCCATTGATATTTTAATGAGGTGTAACAAAGTTAAAGAGGCCAAAAAACTTTATGAAGACTTAAAGTGCTTAGGAGTATATGATAATTGCCCAGAATTAGAGTTAAGAATCAAGAATATGATAGAACATTATCCCGAAAATATAAATGCTGTAATAGAGTATATCTCCAATAATATGGGGGTTGAACAAACAAAAGCTAGAAAAGAATTAAACGAAAAAATTGATAGTACGACATTAACCCGGATTTTAAACAGAAGCTATTTTATTAGCAAAAAGAAAAAAGACGGCAAAAATTTTTTATATTTAAACGACAAATACGCATATAATTAAGTTAACACTAAGTAACAAATTTATTGACACAAAAGAGAAGCAGACTATTTCGCTTTTAAGATTTTAGGTAAGAGTATAGATCCAACTTTAGATTACACAATAAGTCAATACGCAAGCCAGCTTAAAGTTTCTGAAGATACAATAAGATATCTTTATGAATAATAAAGGAGGTTAGAATCAGACAAATAAAATTTGACATCTTGCCAAGATTGATGTATTATAAAAGCAAGCAACAGAAATGTTGCGAAAATTGTTAATCCATCCTTGGAAGTAGATGTCCCACCATATGGGAAGTTTCGAAACCAAGGATTTTTTAGTTTAAGGAGATTAAATGAAAGCAGCAATACTAGTAGATGGTGGATATTATAGAAAAGTGGCATTAAAAGCCTTTAAAAAAGAAAACCCAGAGGCTGATGCAGATATGCTAATCAAATATTGTATGAGACATCTAAGGGAAAAGATAAGAGGCGAGGATACCCACTACAACCTATATAGAATATTCTATTATGATTGCCCACCACTAGATACAAGTGTTTACGATCCATTAGAGGATAAAGTTATAAACATGAAAAAACATCCTCATTATACTTGGATGAATAGATTTCTTGCAGAATTAAAGAAAAAAAGAAAAGTAGCTCTTAGATTAGGAAGGTTATCAGAAAACGAAACTAATTATACATTGAAACATGATACTGTTAAAAAGCTGATGAAAAATAAAATAACTGTAGAGGAACTTACAGGTAAAGATTTTTATCTTACATCAAAACAAAAAGGTGTGGATATGAAAATAGGAGTTGATATAGCATCACTAGCATATAAAAAGCAAGTAGATAAAATAGTGCTTATAGCTGGTGATTCTGATTTTGTACCTGCAGCAAAATTAGCAAGACGTGAAGGTGTTGACTTTGTCTTAGACTCTCTTGGTAGAAAGATCAAAGAAGATCTATTTGAACATATTGACGGTCTTAGATATTGTGATGACAGGCTTATAATGAGAAAAAATTAGAATAAAAAAAGAGATTCCTCTCGTTCCCCAACGCTGGAATCTCTTAGAAACTTAGCAGGCAGTATCACCCCGCCTGCTTCTATTATACCATAAATAGGAGAAACAAATGACCACTAAAAGAAGAAAGCTACCAAATGGCATGGGATCCATAGAAAGAGTTAAGCTCACTCCACAAGGCAAGACCAGGGTCAATCAGTACAGGGCAAGGCTACCTAAGTCCAAAGGTAGGAAGGATATAGGCTTCTATAAGACTTATAACGATGCTATGGAGGCTTTAATTAATTACACAGAGCCTAAGCCAACTATTACCTTTTCCGCCCTCTACGATAAGTATAAG
>JALEUV010000008.1 GCA_022780515.1 Anaerococcus sp.
GCCTTTTTTATACTCAAAATTCGGAAGTAAAAATGGTAAGGATAAGAAGTCCCACTTAAATAGTTTAATATATAAGACATTTATGGATCTGTGAAAAGTTTTGAATATTAGCTATATGTGATAGCTTACTAAAGTAGAATTAATTTGACGATATAATATATATGAGATATACTATTAGTAGTTTGCAGTGTAATATAGTATTCTACAAAATTTATTAGGAGAAGATATGAAAGTTAAAGATTTTGAAGTAAAAGATGATAAAAGAAAAAAAGAACTTGAAGAAAAACTAAAAAATAAAAAAATAGAAAATGTATTGAGCTTATGGTATTTAATTAGTTCAAAATCTAGATCTACTATAGCTGGTTCAAAGGACTGATTTTAACTAGGTTTATATTGCGCTGTTAATGTTTATAAGAAGGAGTAAATGATTGGAATTAAGGGATTATTCATTAAAATTCAAAGATAATGTTTTATTTGAAGATTTAAACATCACCTTTAAAGAAAAAAAAATACACCATATATTAGGTAAAAATGGATCTGGCAAGTCTTCCTTTGCAAAGTCTGTTTTAGGGGCAGTCGATTATAAAGGAACGATAGATGTAAATAATAAGAGAACTATAGTAATAGGGAGCTATACAAATATACCTCTTGAATATAAAGTAAAAGATATTTTAGAAATTTTAAAAAATAAGTATAAAAATAAGTATAATGTTAATATTTATGAAAAAATTATAATAGCCCTAGATATAGACAGTATTCCTACTGAAAATAAATTAGGAAATTTAAGTGATGGACAAAAACAAAAATTGAAATTATTATTTTTTTTGTCAAATAAGCCAGAATTGATTGTTTTAGACGAATTCACAACCTCTTTAGATAAAAAAACATCTATTGAAGTTTATAAATTTTTAAATGACTATATTGTAAATTTTGAATCGACAATTATTAATATAACTCATAATCTTTCTGACTTAAAGTACATGCCAGGGTTGTATTATATAGTTAAAGAAAGAAAGATACAAGGGGGCATAGATATGAAAGATGCGATTGACTTTTATATAGGTGGAGATATTTATGAAGAATGAATTTATAAGAGCGTTTAGAAATAAGTTTTTTTTATTTTACTTAGGAATTGGATTATTGTTTATTTTACTTGGTTATATATTATTAATCACTATAGATAATGTTAAAAATATAACTTTTCCAGATTTATCTTTAAGCGTGTATACAGTTTTTAGCCAATTTGGTCCAATGATATACACAGCTTTAATTATAACTACAATTAGTTCTGATTATAAGGACAAGAATATAGTATTCTATAAAGAAATGGGTAATAGTTCTGTCAAATATTTTTTGAAAAAAGTAGGTGTTATTTTTATAATATCTGTTTTTACTAGCTTCCTAGTTTCATCTATAGTGTGTCTTTTATATAATAGAATAGATATGTTATTGCCATACTTATTGAAGCTTGAAGCTTTGTTGCTATCTTTTGGCATACTAAATCTTATAATAGTTTTTGTTTTTAAAAATTTTACAGAATCATTCTTCATTAATCTTATGTTGTGGATAGGTGGCATTGTACTAGCTGGTACTAATGATAATTTATCATTTCTAGCATATTTTGATGCTTCTATGAATAATTATAATACTTTTGAACGAATTATTGATAAAAAGATTTTAAACCCTTACACTCTAGTATTAAATGATTATTTATTTGTCATTATCATATTAATACTAGCAATAGTAATGTCTTATATATTAAAAAAAAGGTGGTGGAAAAATGGAATTCAATAATGTTGCTATACTATTAACTGAAAATTGTAATGCTAGATGCGAAATGTGTTGTGATAGTAGAGGTCACGTTGTAGGAAAGACTTTAGATATTGACGAGATTGATTTGATTTTACAAAATATTTATGATATAAGATTTATAAATCATATTAGCATAACCGGTGGGGAACCAATGCTATATAAAGATAGAATCGAATATATATTAAATTATAAATTTGATAGAAAAGTAAATATAAGCTTAAAAACTAATGGGTTTTGGGGAAAAGATTACTCGAAAGCAGAAAAATTTATATCTAAATACGCAAAAAAGATATCAAAGATATCTCAGAG
>JALEUV010000021.1 GCA_022780515.1 Anaerococcus sp.
ATTAAAGAATATCATTCAAAAGATAAAATATTTATTCTGACCTATTGACAATAAAACTTGGCATGATATAATATAAATACCAAGTAAACTTGGCAAAAGTATAAAGGAGAATGAATATGAAGAGAGATGAAGTTTTAGCAAGAAGTCGTGAGGAGTATAGAAATCATGATGAGATGATGGTTGATGTTTTTAAAAAAGCAGGTGAAGTTTCCAGCCAAATCGGACTAGCTGTTGCTGTCATCCTATTTGGAATTGAAGCTTTTTTCTTCAATTCTTTTAATTATGGAATACTAAGTATTTATTTTAGCATTGAAGCAACAAAAGAACTTGTAAAGTATGGGAAATTAAAAGAAAGAAAGCAATTGTTAATGGGGATACTTATGGCAATTATAGGAATCGCCTTATTTGTAGCTAACCTTATAACATTGAAGTAGTGATAAATTATGGATGATAAACTAGTTCTCAAAAATCATTTGAAAGAAGTCAGAAAAGAAAAAGGTTATTCACAACAACAGTTAGCTGATGAGGTGGGTGTTTCAAGAAATACAATTAGCTCAATTGAAACTGGTCAATTTAACCCCACTGCTAAATTAGCTTTGATACTTTGCATTGCTTTAGAAAAGAAATTTGAGGATCTTTTCTATTTTTAGACAAACATAGGTAAACTAAAAATCTCCCAACATTAAACAATATAGTTTATTGAAGGGAGATTTTATATTTAAGCAATAGGAGGTGATACTATCGCTAAAGGCGGAACATATAGAGGTGGAAGAAGAGTAAAAGCAGGAGGAAACCACAGCCTGCTGCTGAAAAAATAGAAAAAGGTAAAAAAGTAGAAATACTAATGAATGATATTCCAATATTTACTCCAGAAGAAATAGATGCAGTTGACTTACCAGACGGAGCAGTTCTTGATGGAACAGATATGCCAACACCTAGTGACTATCTATCAGCAAAGCAAAAGAATGGAATACCACTTGGTGCAGATGAAATATATAAAGAGACTTGGGGATGGTTAAAACAGAGAAACTGTGAAAATTTAGTAAATCCAAGAATATTAGAATCCTACTCCCAAGCTTTTGCAAGATACATTCAATGTGAAGAGGCAATAAGTCAATTTGGACTTTTAGGAAAGCATCCTACAACTGGTGGAGTTATTGCATCTCCATTTGTACAGATGTCTAGCCAGTTTCAAAAGACGGACAATCTTCTATGGTGCGAGATTTATGACATAGTGAAAGAAAACTGTACTGAAGTTTATGAAGACTACGGAGAGGATATGATGGAAAAATTACTAAGGCAAAGGAGGTAATAAATTTGTTTGAAAAAGTAAATCCAAAGCATCCAGATAAAATAGCAGATTGCATAGCTGGTGCAATTGTAGATTTAGCATATAAGGAAAAAGAAAATCCTAAAATAGCAGTCGAAGTTTTGCTGGGACATGGAAATTGTCATGTGATTATAGAAACTGACTGTAAGTTAAATAAAAAAGAAATAGAGTCAGCGATTAAGAGAATAGCAGGAGATGTCATAGCAGATATTAAAATAGTAGAACAGGATATCCACCTTTCAAATAATCAAAAAGGAAAGATAAGATGTGGTGACAATGGAATCTTTAAGGGAGTACCCACATCAGATGAAGAAAAGAAACTATCTTTAATTGCTCGAGAAATCTATTCTAATTATCCTTACGATGGAAAATACATTCTTGATAAAGATAAACTCATAATATGTCAGTCAAATGTATCTACAGAAATCTTAAAATCAATTTATCCAAGAGCAATTGTAAATCCATTAGGGGATTGGACTGGAGGATTTAATGTTGATACTGGAGCGACTAATAGAAAACTCGGATCTGACATGGGAAGAGCAGTAACTGGTGGAGGCCTTCATGGTAAAGACCTATCCAAGGCCGATGTATCAGTTAATATTTATGCCCACCTAAAGGCACAAGAGGAAAATAGAGAGATTGAATTATCCTGTGTAATCGGAGATGAGACCGTTGATGGTAGACCATATTCTGAAATTGTAGAAATTGCTAGAAACTACATTAATTCTATTGGTGGTTTTGAAGAATTTGCTAAGTGGGGGCTTATATGATTACAACCAAAGAAATGAAATTAGTTGACATTGAAAAACTTGTACCATATGTAAATAATGCAAGAACTCACTCACAAGACCAGATTAATAAACTACGATCATCAATTCGAGAGTTTGGTTTCATTAATCCAGTTATTATTGATAAAGACTACGGAGTTATTGCAGGCCATGGAAGAATTATGGCAGCAAAGGAAGAGGGAATAAAAGAAGTACCTTGTGTCTTTGCAGATCACCTAAACGAGGCACAAAAGAAAGCCTATATCTTAGCTGATAACAGAATGGCTCTTGATGCTGGTTGGGATGAAGAACTATTAAGGGTAGAAATTGAATCCCTAGAAGATTATGGTTTTAATGTAGAACTTACTGGGTTTTCACCAGATGAACTATCTAATATTTTTGACCTTGGAAATGATACAGAAGATGACGGTTTTGATGTAGACAAGGAATTAGAAAAACCTACTTTTTCAAAAGCTGGAGATATTTGGACCTTAGGTAAGCACAAACTTATTTGTGGAGATTCTAAAGATGAAACCACTTACGAGAAATTAATAGGAGAATCAAAAGCAAATCTTATCATCACAGACCCTCCATACAACGTAAACTATGAAGGATCAGCTGGAAAAATTAAAAATGACAATATGGAGCAAGATAAATTCTATGAATTTTTACTAAGCTCCTTTTTAAATATGGAGAAATTCCTCGCAGATGATGGTTCGATTTATGTTTTCCATGCAGATACAGAGGGACTTAATTTTAGAAAGGCATTTCAAGATGCTGGATTTTATTTGTCTGGTACTTGTATTTGGAAGAAACAGTCCCTTGTACTTGGAAGAAGTCCATATCAATGGCAACATGAACCAATTCTTTATGGCTGGAAGAAGAAAGGAAAACACAACTGGTACACTGGAAGGAAAGAGTCTACCATTTGGGAATTTGATAAACCAAGAAAAAATGGAGACCACCCTACTATGAAACCTATTCCTCTTTTATCTTATCCGATTAAAAATTCATCAATGACAAACTCCATCGTACTTGATCCATTTGGTGGAAGTGGAAGTACACTAATAGCTTGTGAACAGACTGATAGGATCTGTAGGATGATTGAACTTGATGAAAAATTTGTAGATGTCATTGTAAATAGATTTATTGAATTGGTTGGTAGTGATAAAGATGTAAGCCTTTTAAGAGACGGAAAAGAGTATAAATATTCAGAGGTAGTTAAAGATGAATACTAAGCTAACCCTTGGTTCACTTTTGATGGTAGTGGAGGTTTTCCACTAGCTGCAATATAATCTGACTTTAAACCTGTATGGGCATCTGAAGTTGAGCCATAAGAGCTACACAGAAAAATCTGCCTTAAGTTAAGCATTTAGGAGATATAAAAGATATTGATGGAGGAGAAAATACTCCAGTAGACATAATATTTTTTGGCAGCCCTTGTCAAGATTTATCTATTGCTGGTAAAAGAGAGGGACTAGATGGAAGTAAGTCAAATCTATTCTTCGCGGCTATAAGAATAATAAAAGAAATGAGGTGTAAAACTAATGGTAAGTATCCAAGATACCTACTGTGGGAAAATGTGCCAGGAGCCTTCTCATCTAACAAAGGATAGGACTTTAGATGTGTCCTCGAAGAAATTACAAGAATCAAAGATTCCACAGTCAAACTTACTCGACCTTCGAGATGGCAAAGTGCAGGAGAAATCTTGGGAGACAACTTTTCCCTTGCTTGGAGAGTCCTTGATGCTAAATACTTCGGAGTGCCCCAACGAAGAAGAATCTTTCTTGTCGCAGATCTTGATGGAGGAAGTTCCAGAGAAATATTATTTGAGCAAAAAAGCTTGTCTGGGGATACTTCAAAGGGCTGCGAGAAAGGGAAAAGAAATACCAGAGCAATTAAAGCAAGCTTTAATAAAACAATCTGTTTAAATGACCAAGGTGGTCAAAGGATGGATATATCTGAGGAATTATCTGGAACACTGAGAGCCAAGGCAGGAAATCCTCCTCTTGTATATGATATAAGACAAACTTCTGAAAATACAAAAAATGAAAGACATAATATTTACGAGTGTGACGTTTCAAGAACAATCGACACATCGGGGAATACTCCTACAAGAAATCAAGGTGGAGTTGCAATAGTTAAAGATATCTATTCTATGAGTAAAAACTCTCATTTTACAAAAGCTGATAAAAACATATCTTCTCTTTTAGTGGCAACAGACTATAAAGACCCTCCTCTTGTTAATCAGAAACTTGTAAGACGACTAACTCCAAAGGAATGTGGAAGACTACAAGGATTTCCAGATTACTGGTGTGAAAATTTAGGAATAGAAAATCCAACAAATGAAGACCTTAAATTCTGGAGACAAGTTTTTGATAAAGATGCTGAAATAAAAGGTCTTAAAAAGAAGAAAACAGATAAGCAGATATTAAAATGGTTTAAAATCCTCATACCGATTCAGTAGAATATAAGATGTGGGGCAATGGAATTGCTCTTCCATGTGCCATATATATTTTTAAAAGGCTTGTAAATATTGAAAAATAGGCAATAGAGGACTTGAC
>JALEUV010000029.1 GCA_022780515.1 Anaerococcus sp.
TGCTGCTTGTGGAACTACTGTGTAATTGTAAGCTTTGCCTTTTTGAGCTTGTGGTAGTGGTGAATCTGTGATTAGGTAGTTGTAGCTTCTTACAGATTCAAGAGTTTCACCCTCATCTACTACTGCCATTTTTGTATCAACTTTGAATGCTCCAGCTTCAATTGCTTTTCCTGTTACATTTCCTTTTTCATCCATTACCAAGTCTTTTGGAAGACCTTCTGCAGTGTAGGTTGCTCCATCAACTACATTATCATTATTATTATTGAAGTCTTCATATTTTGAGCCCAAAGCTACAAAGCCATTTACTACAAATGAATCTATTCCTAACAACTCAGCATTCTTTCCATCTTTGCCAACTCTATAAAGTTTTGCTGTATAAAGTCTTGTTGTAAGATCATTTACATCTGTTTCAAGGTTAAATGGTGAGATTGTACCTGTTCCTGTTGGTTTTTCAGCAGGACCTGTTGCTACTACATTTCCTTTTTCATCTTCCCAAACAATCCTAAATGTATCTGAAGTTGTTCCAAAATATGGAAGTCCTTGAGTATCTGTGATGCCTGTATCTCCTGGCATAGCTGTATTTAAGTTTGTATCATAGTTTGTTATGTTAAACTTAATTTCTCCTGGCGCTAGGTAGAAGTCTAGAGGAATTGTTCTAGATGAATTATTAGGAAGTCCAGCATACCATGATGTAATCTTACCCCAATTAGCTTGAGAACCACCCCAACCTGTGTAGTAGTTATCATTGTAAGGAGTCCAAACTCTTAGATTTTCTGTTCCATCCACTGATACATATGTCCAATCGTAGTTGATATGCTTTTCATTTTTATTTAAAGCAGCATCTGCAAAACTACCATCATTTGGATTTGATGCAAGAGTGCCAATTCTTTCTTTTTCCTCTTCAGAAAAACCTAATACATCTGTAGAGCTATATTCTCTTGCACCTTTATTTTGTTTGAAGCCCCAAAGTCCGTTAAATTGGATAATGTATTGACCTTCTGCATTTGTTTTTGCAGTCACAGTTTCAGCTATCCAGTTTGTAGGATCTTTTTCTACTTCTCCTCTAATCCAGTTTTGAAGAGTATCTTCTAACCTTGGAGACCAACCTGTACCACGAATTTTATCTATACTATCTAGTTGTAACATTGTTGCAACTTCATTTGAATAAATTCTCTTCATAGCATAGTCTGAAAGATATGATGCTCTTACAACAACATCTGCTACTGGAGTAGTTCTATCAGCAAGAGTTCCCCATTGAATTCCACCGACAGCAGACTTGTAATCATAATAAACTCCACCTTTGATTTGTCCACCGCTTTTTGCTGGAAGAGGTGTTTCTGTTGCATCTTCTCTATGCATTGTAGGCTTTGGTTTTTCCATCAACAAAACTTTCCAGTTATCGTGTGTGTTTCTTACTGTTGAAGAAGAAGATCCACCTTGAGTTATTGTAAGACCCGAATCTGGGAAGATTACAGATTCTCCTGTTATATATTGAAGTTGATAGCCTTCTGGAATTGTTGTTTCATCAACCCAAAACTTGTATCTTTCATTCCCTCCTGATATTGTTGTGTCAGCGTCAAATTTTATAAAGTTTCCATTTTTATCTACATATGGTTTCATTCCAATGTGGAATCTTCCATCTGATCCAGAAGTTGCTGTATAAACTGGTGATACTTTTCCACCATCTTCATACCATTGGAAATAAACTTTAACACCTTCTATTGGTAAAAATGCTTTTCCAATTTGATTTTCATAGTTTAGGTTTACATCTCCAGTTCTTTGAACTCCTACCCAACCATGAACTGCATCTCTTGCATCTGCACTTACTTCTGATTCCTCTGGTAGTGCAGCATCTCTAGTTGCAATACCCTCTGAGCTAACCGCTTGTTGCTTGGATTCTTCAGGTTTGTTACTTCCTATTTCTAGCGCATTTAAATCTTCTTCAGCTTCTGGATCTGCGCCTTTTCCAACAAGTGGTTGTACTTTGTTTTCTTCTTCAGTAGGTGTTTTATCAGCAACTTTTTGAGCTACAAATGCATCTACGTCAAAGTTTTCATCAGCTTCTTTTCTAGCTTTCGCTTCATCTTCGATGCTAGCGATCTCTTCATCAGTGTAGCCTACTTCTTCTAGGCTAGCAACTTGCTCTGCTGTAAGCTTAAACTCTTCCTTAGCTTCTGGTTCTTCAACTAGTTTTTTAGTTTCAGCTGGTGCGACTTCTGTTTCTTTAACTGCAGCAGGAGTAGTTTCTACAGGTTCTTCCCCTTCTGCAGCATCTTTCTCTGTGCCTTTTAAACTATCCAATGCAGCAGCTTCTTCCTCGGTTAATGTTACAGGATTTTCTTGGTCTGCAAATGCTACAGGCTCATTTGTAAAAATTAGGAATCCAAGCATGCATGAAACTAATCCAATAGATAGTTTTCTAGTGGCATATTTTGGTTTTCTATTAGAAGATTTTTCTTTTTTGTGTTTTATATATTCTAATAATTTATCCATAAGTTCTCCTTAAATTTAATGTTATAATTTTGTTAATACGCAAAGTTATTAAAGTTGGTAACGGTCTGTTGTTGAAGTAAGGTTTTAATCAAAGCCATACTTGTTCGGTTTACTTTTAGTAAATACTAATATTTGCTATTTTTTCTCAAAGATTTAATTTATCTATATTTTATTATTACCCCTCCCCCGGTGCATTTTATGGATTATGGCACTTATTATAAAATAATATTAATAGGATACCTTTTATAATTAACTATATTTTACCTGCTTATCTTTCCAATGCAAGTAATTTTATGGAAATTGTGAAGATTTCTTTTTTGTGATCGATTGTCGTTATTTTTCGTCAATGTTTTTTACGAATTCCTCAATTTTTCCTCTATTATCTCTATTAAAAGAGCGGCCGACTTAGCTTAGCCAGGTCTTTTTGTGGCTTAGTCTTTTGAAGTATTTTCCGCCCTTGTCAATATGTCAGCCATTGATATTGATTTCAGTTTTTTTCCAATTTTCTTTGGCAGTTTAGGTAGAAAAGTCTTACGGGGCAGGTTTTGTATGGTATTATTAACTTTTTAATAATTCATCTATCGGTCTGGTTTTGAGGTCGTGGATAGATACTCCCTTGAGAATATGTTCGAATCCTTCTTGGAATTTGAGGTAGAAGGACCTAACTGGACAGGTATCGTATGCTTTGAGAGAGCAGTTGTGTTTGTCATCTAAGCATTGGTTGATGTTCATGGTTGGCTCCATAGCATTAAAGACTTCGAAAAGGGAGATCTCTGTTGGGTCTTTGAATAGACGGTAGCCTCCGTCCTTTCCTCTAACTATTTCTACTATACCAGCCTTTTTCAGTCTTCTAAGTACACGCATGATAAAGTTCTGGTCTGTAGCTGTATTTTTTGCTATTTGTTCACTTGTAACTAAGTCATCTTGCTTAGAGAGGTAGAGGATTATTCTAATGGCATAGTCTGTTGATTTATTTAGTTGCACAAGCAATTGCTCCTTTCTTTTTGTCAATACATTGGTTTTATTAGCTTTGCTATTTAATTAGTTTTTTTAATTTGTGTAACTTATTACATTTCATTATGTACCCAAAATTTATCTAATGAAAAGTTTTTGCAAAAATATTAAGGGACATGAAAACAGAAAATCTTCCTAGTTGGTATGGAGATTGGGTTCTGGACTCGGTTTTGTGAATGATTTGCTTCTTTGCGATTAGAGGAGCTCACCTCTACGAACTGGTAGGTATGGAGAACTTGCCTCACAGAAGTTTTTTTAGGTATTGGCCTGTATAGGAGGTTTTGCTTTGGGCTATTTGTTCTGGTGTCCCTGTTGCGACGACGTTTCCTCCTCCGTCTCCTCCTTCTGGGCCTAGGTCTATAATGTAGTCTGAGACTTTGATTACGTCTAGGTTGTGTTCTATTATTACTACGGTGTTGTTTTGCTCTACTAGTCTATTTAGGACTTCGATTAGTTTGTGGACGTCTGCTGTGTGAAGGCCTGTGGTTGGTTCGTCTAGGATGTAGAGGGTTTGACCTGTAGAGACCTTAGCTAGTTCTGTGGCGAGTTTGACTCTTTGTGCTTCTCCTCCTGATAGTTCGGTTGATGGTTGGCCTATTTTGATGTAGCCAAGTCCTACATCGTAGAGAGTTTGGAGTTTTCTAACTATGCTAGGGTGGTTTTGGAAGAATTCTATGCCTTCTTCTACTGTCATATCGAGGATATCGGATATGTCCTTGCCCTTGTATTTTACTTCTAGGGTCTCTCTGTTGTATCTCTTGCCATGGCAGACTTCGCATGGGACGTAGACATCAGGGAGGAACATCATGTCGACCTTGATGGTTCCATCTCCCTTGCAGGCTTCGCACCTACCACCCTTGACGTTGAAGGAGAATCTTCCCTTGTCGTATCCCTTCATCTTAGCTTCGTTGGTCATGGCAAATACTTCTCTGATGGAGTCGAAGACCTTGGTGTAGGTTGCAGGGTTTGATCTAGGTGTCCTGCCTATAGGAGATTGGTCTATGGCTATGACCTTGTCTATTTGGTCAAGTCCTAGGATGTCGTCATGCTCTCCTGGTCTTATCCTCGCCTTGTTTATGGTCTTGGTGGCTTGTTTGTAGAGGATTTCGTTAACTAGGGAGGACTTGCCTGAGCCTGATACTCCTGTTACTGTAGTGAGGGTGCCTAGAGGAATTTTGACATCTATGTTTTTGAGGTTGTTGACCCTAGCGCCCTTTATTTCTATAAAGTTCTCGGAGTTACGCCTTTCCTTGGGTACTGGGATTTGTTTCTTGCCTGATAGATAGGCTCCCGTAATGGACTCAGGTGTATTGATGATATCATCCAGGCTGCCAGCTGCTACTATCTCTCCCCCATTTACTCCAGCCTTTGGTCCTATATCTACTAGGTAGTCTGCTGCCCTCATGGTATCTTCGTCATGCTCTACTATGATGAGGGTGTTGCCTATATCGGTTAGGTTCCTAAGGGATTTAATTAGCTTGTCATTGTCCCTTTGGTGAAGGCCTATGGAAGGCTCGTCTAGGACGTAGGATACTCCCACAAGGCCTGATCCTATCTGGGTCGCAAGTCTTATCCTCTGGCTCTCTCCACCTGATAGGGTGCTTGCTGACCTGTTTAGGGTTAGGTATTCAAGACCCACATCCCTGAGGAAGCTTAGTCTTGCCTTGATTTCTCTGATAATTAGTTCTGCTATCTGGGTCTTCATAGGAGATAGGTCGAGATTTTCAAAGAAGTCTATAGACTTATCTACTGAAAGTCTAGTGAGTTCTGATATGTTTACTCCTCCGACCTTGATAGCAAGGACTTCCTCCTTTAGTCTATCTCCATGACAAGTATGGCATTCTATCTCGCTAAGATATTGGCCAAGTCTTTTCTTTTGGGAGTCGGATGATGCCCTATTGAA
The DNA here is from genome assembly GCA_022780515.1 of Anaerococcus sp. Taxonomy (GTDB): domain Bacteria; phylum Bacillota; class Clostridia; order Tissierellales; family Peptoniphilaceae; genus Anaerococcus. The sequence continues at coordinate 5,411 of JALEUV010000029.1, forward strand.
CCTATCGGATATGTTTCTGATAGCTCCTTCGAAGGTCCCAGTGTATTTCTTACGACCAGAGTAACGGGAGTCGAATACTACAGATATGTCGTAGTCGGTCCCATAGAGGATATCGTGGATAAAGCCCTCGGGTGCATCCATAAGGGGGATGTCGTAGTCGAAGTCGTAGTGATCAGCTATGGCCCTTATGATTTCATAGTAATATGTGCCCTTAGATGCTGTGGAATAGGGCTCGATTGCTCCTTGGTTTATGGATAGTTTGTAGTTGGGGATGATGAGGTCCTTGTCTGCCTCTAGGTGAAAGCCAAGGCCATTACAGTCCGGACACATACCAAGGGGTGCATTGAAGGAGAACATATTTGGTGTGATTTCTGGTAGGGATACGTGGCCATCAGGACAGGCGAGTCTTGATGAGAGGAGGATGTCTTCTCCGTCTATGACGTTGACTATGAGCTGACCATCTGCAAGGCCTAGGGCTGTTTCAATGGAGTCAGCAAGTCTTGAGTCGATACCTTCCTTGATGACTATCCTATCTACTAGGACTGATATGTCGTGTTTTTGGTTCTTGTTGAGCTCTATCTCTTCGTCTAGGTCGTATCTGTCTCCATCTACCATGACTCTGACATAGCCTTGTTTTTGGATGTTGGCTAGGGCCTTTTTGTGGGTGCCCTTTTTGCCACGGATGACTGGGGCTAGGATTTGGATCCTGGTTTTCTCTGGTAATTCCTTGATCCTATCTACCATTTGGTCTATGGTTTGGGCCTCTATGGGCTTGCCACAGACTGGGCAGTAGGCATCTCCAATCCTTGCATAGAGGAGTCTATAGTAGTCGTAAATTTCGGTAACAGTGGCTACAGTAGATCTAGGGTTCCTATTGGTTGTTTTTTGGTCGATAGATATGGATGGGGATAGGCCCTCTATGGAGTCGACATCAGGCTTGTCAATGTTACCTAGGAATTGCCTAGCGTAGGATGATAGGGACTCTACGTATTTTCTCTGTCCTTCTGCATATATAGTATCGAAGGCAAGGGTAGACTTGCCTGAACCTGATAGGCCTGTGAATACTATCATCTTGTCACGAGGGAGGGTTAGGTCGATGTTTTTTAGGTTGTTGGTCCTAGCTCCCTTTATAACTATATTATGTTCTGTCAATTTATATCGCCTCCAAAGTCTTTTTTCATCTTGGCTATTTGGTCACGCAGGTTGGCTGCTCTCTCGAAGTCCAATTCTTCAGCTGCCTTGTACATTTCGCTTTCCATGTTGATGAGGATAGCGCCTAGGTCTTCCTTACTAAATTCTTGGACTTCTTCTTGGTCGTTTTTCTTGGTGATTTGGATTATCTCTGCTACGTCTTTTTTAATGGTGGTAGGGGTTATGCCGTTTTCTTGGTTGTAGGCTGTTTGGATAGACCTACGGCGGTCGGTTTCGTCTATGGCCTTTTGCATGGATTTGGTTATCCTATCGCCATACATGATTACCCTGCCCTCTGAGTTTCTCGCTGCCCTTCCTATGGTTTGGATGAGGGAAGTCTCAGACCTTAAGAAGCCTTCCTTGTCTGCATCGAGGATTGCTATGAGGGATACTTCTGGTATGTCTAAGCCCTCACGAAGGAGGTTGATACCGACTAGGACATCAAATTCTCCCAGTCTTAGCTCTCTAATTATTTCGCTTCTCTCGATGGTCTTCACATCAGAGTGGAGGTATCTTACCTTGATGCCTGCTTCTGTTAGGTAGGTCGTGAGATCTTCTGCCATACGCTTGGTAAGGGTTGTAACGAGGACCCTATCCCCCTTGTCTATGGTCTTGTGGATTTCTTCTATAAGGTCATCAATTTGGTTCTCTGTTGGTCTAACCTCGATGGTTGGGTCTAGGAGGCCGGTTGGTCTTATGATTTGCTCTACAAGCTTGCCAGAGGTCTTTTCCATCTCGTAGGGACCAGGGGTGGCTGATACGTAGATGGCTTGGTTGATAAGTCTTTCGAATTCATCAAACTTCAAGGGTCTATTGTCAAGAGCTGAGGGAAGTCTGAAACCGTAGTCGACCAGGTTTTGCTTTCTTGACCTGTCTCCCTCATACATACCTCCTACTTGGGGAATGGTAACGTGGGATTCGTCTACCATGAGTACAAAGTCCTTGGGAAAATAATCGATTAGGGTGTAGGGACGGGACCCAGGCTCTCTTTGGCTAAGGTGTCTGGAGTAGTTTTCTATACCAGAGCAGTAGCCGATTTCCTTAAGCATTTCAAGGTCGTACTTGGTTCTTTGTTCAAGTCTTTGGGCCTCTAGGAGCTTATTTTCCTTATTAAAAATATCTAGGGTTTCTTCCAGTTCCTTTTCTATAGTTACTACAGCCTTGTCCACCTTCTCACTAGATGTAGCGTAGTGGCTGGCAGGGTAGATATAGCCATGGCTTAGGTGAGCTAGGATTTTGCCTGTAAGGGCATCAAATTCTGAAATTTCTTCGATCTCATCTCCGAAGAATTCTACCCTTATGGCCTTTTGGTCAAAGCCTGCTGGGAAGATGTCTAGGATATCCCCCCTACGTCTGAAGGTCCCCCTAGTGAAGTCGACATCATTTCTTACATATTGGATGTCTATAAGTTTTCTCATAACGTCTTCTGGGGAAATCTCTTGGCCAGGACGAAGGGAGACTACCAGGTGCTTGTATTCGATAGGGTCACCTAGGCCGTAAATGCAGGATACACTTGCAACGATTATGACATCTTTTCTTTCAAAAAGTGACATGGTGGCACTGTGACGCATCTTGTCTATCTCATCATTCATGGATGAGTCCTTGGCTATGTAGGTATCTGTCGCAGCTACATAGGCTTCTGGTTGGTAGTAGTCGTAATAAGATACGAAGAACTCGACAGCATTTTCTGGGAAAAACTCCTTAAATTCTGTAAAGAGCTGATAGGCTAGGGTCTTGTTGTGGGCAAGGACTAGGGTAGGTCTTTGGACCTCGCTTATGATATTTGCCATGGTGAAGGTCTTACCAGAGCCTGTAACTCCCCTAAGGATTTGGCTCTTCTTTCCCTCCCTAAGGCCTTGAGATAATTTTTCTATAGCTTGGGGCTGATCACCCGTTGGTTTGTATGATGAATGTAATTTGAATTCCATTAAAACTTCTTTCTATATACGCAATGTTAATTCCTAGTAAACTTGTATTAAAAGTATACTAATCTTTGAATCATTTTCAATGGAGGATGATTTTACCAAAAAGTTATTGACAAGGTAAAATTTTTGTTGTAATATATGAATATCAATTCATATGAGGAGTCATTCATGAGTGAATTTAAAATAAATTTGGAGAGCGAAGTTCTATATGATATGGCAGATTTTTTTAAGGTCTTTGCCGATCCTACTAGGATCAAGATCCTCATTACCCTCTATGGGGGAGAGATTAGTGTCAAGGAGATTGCCGGAAAGCTTGGTATGAGCCATTCAGCCATCTCCCACCAGCTTTCTTATCTTAGGGATAAGGATTTGGTGAGGGCCAGGCGAGATGGTAAAAATATGGTCTACGACCTTGCTGATAAGCATATCAAGATAATTATGGAAACAGGACTTTGCCACATAAAGGAGAAGGTATGAAAAAAAGATTTAAGTTTGAAGGACTAAGGTGCGCTAATTGTGCCAACAAAATAGAAGATAGGATTAAGAACTTAGAGGGTGTCCTCGATGCTAATGTGTCTTACTTTACCCAAAGTATCAAGCTAGAATTGGCAGAAGGGGCTACGCTTGATAGGATAATAGATGAGTCTAACCAAATAGCAGATAGGATAGAGCCAGGTAGCAAGATAGTAAGGAAGTAGCTATGTTTAGGAATATGAGTGAAGAGCATAGACATAGGCTCTATGAGATAATTATAGTTAGTCTCCTTGCCCTATCTATCTTTCTTATGGGGCGTTTCTTCTTTCTGGGAGATCTCAGGAAGTGGGCCTTCCTCCTTATCTACCTCTATAGTGGTAGGGAGATTCTCTATAGGGCCTTTATGGGGATAGTCCGTAGGTCCTATATGGATGAGAATTTCCTTATGGCACTCGCTACCATAACTGCCTTTTTCCTAGGGGAATACTTTGAGGCTGTCGCCGTTATAATTTTTTATTCTTTTGGCGAGCTATTTGAGGATATGGCAACAGCGAAGTCCAGAGAGGAGATAGCCTCCCTAGTCGACCTAGTGCCAGAGACAGCGAGTGTCATCCTCCCTGATGGCTCTATTGAAGAAAGGGATATCTATGATGTAGAAGCCGGCGATATCCTCCTAGTCCGCGAGGGCGAGAAGGTAGGTGTCGATGGAGAAGTTATTGAAGGAAAGGCCATGGTGGATGCCTCATCCATTACAGGAGAGAGCCTGGGAGTGATGGTAGGAGTGAGTGATGAGGTTCTCTCTTCGTCTATTGTGAGCCAGGGGATTATAAAGATTAGGGCTAGTAGGGACTATGATTCTTCCTATGCAGCGAAGATTATCGAGCTAATCGAGGATAGTGCATCCTCCAAGTCCAAGTCTGAGAGGTTTGTATCACGCTTTGCCAGGGTCTATACTCCCATAGTGGTAGGTCTTGCCATCCTTATTGCAGTAATTCCTCCAGTCTTTATGGCTAAGCCCCTCAACTACTCCCTCTTTAGGGCTGCGACCTTCCTGGTCTTATCCTGTCCATGTGCCTTGGTCCTCTCAGTTCCCCTATCCTTTATAGCAGGCCTCGGCCAAGCTAGTCGTGAGGGGATCTTGATTAAGGGAAGTGAGTTTTTTGAAAAGCTTGATAAGGCTGATATCCTACTTCTTGATAAGACTGGAACTATAACCACTGGAGACTTTAAGGTTGGTAATATCCAAATCTATGAAGGCTTTGATAGGGAAGAAGTCCTCGACTATCTGGTGGCCCTTGAGTCCATGTCTTCCCATATTATAGGGAAGGCTATAGTAAGAGAGCTTGGTAGGGATATAAGGACTGATATCTTTAAGTCCTATGAAAATATCCTAGGCTCAGGCATGGTCGGTGTAACCTATGGAGGTAGCGAGGTCAAGGTCGGATCGCCTGCCTTTGTGGGGGCTGATGCATCTAGTAGTAAGACAGTCTTTATAAGTATAGATGGAAGAGTCGCTGGAGAGGTCCTTATAGAAGATGAGATAAGGGCTAAGGCGAGTGAGACTATAGGAAGGCTCAAAGAAAGATTTAGAAATATTGCCATAGTCTCAGGAGACCAAAGGGAAAATGTAGGTAAAATTGCAGAAAAACTTGGCATAGGTAAGTTCTATAGTGAGGTCAAGCCCCATGAGAAGCTTGCCATCATGAGAGAGGCCAAGGCAGATGCCAAGGCCCTGGTCTTTGTTGGTGATGGGATAAATGATGGTCCAGTCCTCAAAAATTCTGATGTGGGTATATCCATGGGAGAAACTTCTAGCGATATAGCCATAGATGCCAGTGATGTTTTGATAACTGGCAAAGACTTCTCAAAGCTTGCCACCCTCTTTGATATAGCAAGGCTAACCAATAGGACAGTAAGGCAAAATATAACCTTCATCCTAGCAGTAAAGATTATTATCCTCATCCTAGGCCTTATGGGCTACGCCTCTATGTGGCTGTCTATCTTTGGAGATGTGGGTGTATCTATAATATCCATCCTCTGGGCAAGGAGGATACTTAAGAAATAGGGGTTCGCTCCTATTTTTTTATTGTGGATTTTATAAAATTGTAGGTTTGGTCAAAGAGATATAATCTTTTTTCTTCGTTGGTGAAGTTGTGGGCTGTATCCTTTATTTCAATATATCTCGCTTGGGGAAAGGCATTTTGGAGCTCTTCTACATCTGCCTTTTTATTACCTTGTCCTTTTCTCCCCTGTAGCAGAAAAATCAAACCTCAGAATCAAGACTCCCCCCTAGTAAGGTACTTGGATTCTTGGATGGACATATAATTAATCCCATTCCTATCATCCAAGAGGCCATGGAAGAAGATTAGCACAGGATATTTTTTCCCTTCATCAAAGTCATCAGGAGCATTTAATACTCCCCTCAAGACATGGTCATTTGCTTTAATAATTTCCTTATAAATATATTTCATAAAAACTCCTTAGGGAATTTATACCCCAAGGAGTTAATAATCATTAGACATATATAAGATTAATATAAATCTTATTTATTCATTTCCTTTTCAACAGATTGTTTTACTTCCTCTACTCCTAATCCTATAATTATTTGAATATTATCTCCTGATTCGACAATTCCTTTAGAAGGATATTTTTCAAGAATATCTTTATTAACTTTACTAGGATCTTCAACACAAATTCTAAGTCTAGTATAACAGTTCTCTAAGGACTTTATATTTTCTTTGCCACCAAGACCATCTACTATAATATAGGCATCAGATTTATCATCACTTTTATCTTCAGATATATTATCTTTTGATACTTTCTTTCCTTTTCTAGCATCTCTTTTTCTTTTTGCTTCTTCCATCTCTTCTTCTGTTGGCATTTTCCTACCTATAGTGTTCAGATCAAGCTTTTCAATTATAAATTTAAATACCGAATACTCAATAAATGTTAAAATAACAAATATTATCGGTATTAGCCATTGCCTTCCCATCTCTATAGGTACTGCCAAAGAATAGAGTAATGTTGTAATTACTGTTTCAACCATAACTCTTAACCCAAGTATAGATGATAGAAGCATTCCAAACCCATATATAATAGCATGAGCAATCCACAATATAGGTGATCCGAATAAAAATAGGAATTCTATAGGTTCAGTAATACCTGCTAGTAGTGAAGCGGCTACAGCCGGATATACCATAGCTTTTACTTTTTCTTTATTTTCTTTTCTGGATGTTTTAATTAAAGCTAAAGCAATTCCGATAGGTAATGCAGTGTAACCAAAATTCACTATAGATCCAATCGAAGGATCAATAGAAGATATTTTATCTAAATTTGCCAACTCAGCATACCGGATATTATTTGCCCCATAAAAAGTTTGTCCATTTATTACTGCCTGACCACCAATTGGCGAGTATCCCATAGGTACCCAAAGCAAATGGTGAAGACCTAATGGTAAAGCTAGTCTGTTAACAAATCCGTATACAAAAAATCCTACAGGACCTGAATTTGCTATCCAAATCATAAGTCTATTCAATACTATATTAAATATTGGCCAAATGTATGTAACTCCTATAGCTAAAATACTAGTAACTATAATCATTATGAAGAAAGCAAAATTTGCACCTTCATAAATAGATAAGTATTTAGGAAACTTAACATCTTTACACTTATTTAACACAAATCCACTTATACAGCCTATCAAAATCCCTAAAAATACACCCATATCGGTTACTTGTACTCCTAGAACCATACCTTGACCGCTACCAGATAATCCAAATTCTCCTTCTTGAGCTAAGCTTTCAGTATGGGCTAGCCAAAAATTATTAGCTTGTAAAAAGATTAAGAATGATATAATTGAAATGACAGCTGCCGCAGTTTTCTTATCAGGTACAAGGGCAACCGCAATTCCGATACAAAATACCACCGAAAGATTACTTATCATCCCTCCTACTAGAACCTTATTTAAAAAATCACCAAATGATTTTATTATATCAGGCATAAAATCTATCTTTAGAACAGCACTTATAGCAATCAAAATTCCTGCAACAGCCATAAACATTACTGGTTGAATTATGGCATGAGAGAACTTTTGCATTGAATTATATAATTTATCTTTCATATTTAACCTCTGTCTTAAATATCTTTAAACGATACTAATTCTATATTATTTTCATTGAGTATTGTCTTTAACTTTTTATTTTTTAGCTCATGAAGAGTTACAGCTCTATCTACGTTTAGTGATGAATTATTTAATATAAAATAATCAACATAGCCTGGATGACACATTATTTCAATTGAATCATAAGTTTTACAGTCCTTTATCAATAAATTAGTATCCATAGCTTTCCATATACCTTTTACTCTTCCAATAGTATCAAAATAACCTATTAGTTTATCGGTAGATTTATAATCTTGAGAAAAATTAAAATTATTTCTAATAGGTAGATTGTATTCTTTAGCCAATTTTAAAAATACATCCTTTATTTGTCCTACAGAATTTATATGGTGATGACTATCAAGGTGGGTAGGTTTAATTCCGTAATCTAAAGCCTTATCAATTTGTGTTTTCCATTCCCTATAAACTTCATCCAAATCAATTTTATCTAAATTTTCTTCTGACTCATAGAATGATAAATATCTAAATTTTCCATTTTCATCTACTATTGTCTTTAAGTCTTTATTTATAGGATACCAAAAAGTTAAGTTCAGATGAATTCCTATCCCCAATCCAGGATTTTCTTTTGCTAAAGTAACTGCTTCTTCAAATCCCGGAGTATTAGTCATTAAGGTTGTAGAAGTCAAAAGTCCTTCGTTATAAGCCTCTACTACTCCCTTATTGACACCACTACATATACCGAAATCATCGGCGTTAATTACTAATTTGCCCATTATGAATCACCTTTCCTATTTTAATTCAACCCAGTAATCACCATTCGCTTCTATCATCTCATCTAATACTTTCTTGGCTACATCTGCATTAGGTACAGTTTGATTTAAAGTGAATGCTTCAAGAGCTTTTTGATATGAATTTTCAAAATGGGCATCTACTAAAAGTTTTTCAGCAGCTACCTGAGCTTCCATTAAACCTTTGTGGAAATCTGGAATGTTGTAACCTAGTCTTATAGGTTCGACCCCTTTAGCATTTACGTGGCAAGGAACTTCTACAGTTGCGTCAAACCTAACATTTGGAATTGCACCTCTATTAGGAACAATAAGCATAAATCTATCATTCTTGTTATAAAGAATTGATGTAGCAATATCAACTATATATTGTCCATGACTATCACTTTGATAGTCGATACTTTCTAAATTAGGGTTTTCTTTGATCTGCTTAACAGTTTCTTTTATTTTCTTAAGTCTACTATCCATGATAGTATTTGCTCTTGTATAATTTATATCTGATTGTTCAACCATCATATTAGGATACAAATAATATTCTAAATAATTATTCGGAATATTTGTTGGGAAATTTTTAGCTAGTTTAGTCATATTTTCATAGGTCACCTTCCAGCTCTCTTCATATCCTTCTGTATCTAGACCTTCATTAATTATTTTTTCTATAATATCAGGCATGATATCTTTACCAGCTTCTGTATCATAAATAGATTTATACCAACCAAAATGATTTAAACCATAATAATCTACAATCCAATTTGATCTATCGTATCCGAATGATTTGCTTACAATTTCTTCAATACCTATAGTCATATCACAAGCATTAACAATTTTCATGTTAGGATAAGCTCTTCTTACTGATTCAGAAACTATGCTCTCAGGATTGGTATAATTCAATATCCAAGCATCTGGAGCATACTTTTCAATATAGCTTACTAATTCTAAAAAACCTTTCATAGAACGCAATCCATATGCAAAGCCACCTAATCCACAAGTTTCTTGACCTACAAGTCCATATTTTAGAGGTATCTTCTCATCTAATTCCCTCATTTTCATTTGTCCAGCTCTAATTTGAGAAAATACAAAGTCTATTCCTTTAAAAGCAACTTCCGGATCTTCAGTTCTTACCATCTTTACATCGTAATTTCCTTTTTCTAATATAAAATTAATAATAACTTCCATGTCTTGATTTCTTTCAGAATCGTTATCATATAACCTTATTTCTTCAACATTAATCTCTTTACTATTTAAGAGTGTTAGTAGCATACCTGGTGTATATCCACTTCCTGCTCCTGCAATTGCTACTTTAATTGGTTTCATAAATCCTCCTTAGTTAAATAAAATGTTTTTCTTTAATTTTTATATTATCAATTCCGTCAAAAATGTCAATTTTTCAACGTTTATAGACATAGTTTTCCATTTTTGATTACTAAACGTATTCCTTATGAAATTTTTTTCAATTTTATAATCATATTTGTGGTATCTAATTTTTATGATATTATAATATATATGTGGTAAATGTTATTATATATTTATATGAATGTCAGAGGTGAATTATGAATATAATTAATTACTTCGCAACAGTTAATAGAGATAAACTTTCTGATTACGATAAGGAAATCGTTAATCTGCTAGCAGATAATATAGATGAAATAGAATTTTTAACAATCAATGAGCTAGCACAGATAACTTATACTTCAACTTCTACCCTTTTTAGAATTGTTAAAAAATTAGGTTTTGATAGTTTTTCGGATTTTAAATACGCTATCAAAAATAGCCTTGATGATTATAATAAATATAATCCTAAAAAGAATAATTTTTTCTTAAGCAAGGTATTTGATTCACTTGAAAAAACTGATGTATTAATAGATGAATATATAACAAATGCTGCAAAAGCCATATCTGACTCTAATATTCTCTATATATATGGAACTGGTTGGAAGCAACTTAGAGAATTGGATTTATTTGCTACAGACCTAAACTTATACAATATTAAATTTGAGCATATAAGGTCTAAGGATGAATTTGATAGAATTAACAAGTATAAAAGAACAATAATCATGATCGTTTCGTTGAGTGGAAATATAGAGAATTTGTATGATAAACTAATTCGATTAAAGAAAAAAGGTGTCAGAATTGTAGGTGTTTCTTCTGAATCAAATAATCTACTTAATGACATAGCTGATTTTAAATTGCAATACAGTAGCTCAGATATTGACGATAAAATTTTACATTGGCAAACTATTACACTTAGTTATATTTTAGATAGGTTGAAATATGAAATAGCTTCATTAGTAAATAGTGGTAAAGATAAATAATAATTTTATAGAATTTAAAGGAGATAAGTTTATGTTTAAAAATTTATTTAAAAAAGAAAAAATTGAATCTTTTAAGAATTTCGTTGAGGGTAATCTTGTTTATATAGAGAATGTTTCTGATGAAGTTTTTTCTCAAAAAATGATAGGTGATGGTTATGCTATTAAACCTACAGATTCCAATGTTTATGCACCTATGTCCGGTAAGGTAACTTCCTTATTTCCAACAGGTCATGCAATTGGTCTAACTCTTAATAATGGCCTAGATATTATGTTGCACTTAGGGATTGATACAGTTGAATTAGAGGGTAAAGGTTTCGAAATAATGGTAAAAGAGGGGCAAGTTGTTAAACAAGGTGATATTTTAATAAAAGCTGATTGGGATTATATTTCTAAAAGTGGTTATGATACTGTTTCTATATTAGTATTTCCTAACGGAGAAAAGATAGATCTAAGAAAAAAAGAAGGAGAGCATGTAAGTTCATTAGAAGAGAATGTAATCGAAATAATAAAATAATAGGTATCCAGTTACAATAAATTACAACTAAATAATATATTTTAAAATCACCTACTATAGAGTTGATTTTTGGTTAAAAAATCCCTCCTTAGCTTGTGGCCAAAGAGGGTTTTGGGGAGGTCTAAATACTTCTATGCGTATGTTTTTTCTAGTGTTAGATTTCTTTTGTCTACCTCTGGTTTTCTTATTAGCATTATTATAAAGAAGGCTAGGGCTACGAAGCCTATGATTACTCCTAGGTCGAAGTTAGCGAAGATGAAGAATCTTCCTAGTTGGTAAACTATTAGGGATACTAGGTAGGCAAAGCCCATTTGGTAGGCTACTGTGATTAGGGTCCATTTTCTAGATCCCATCTCTGTTCTGATTGCTCCTACTGCTGCAAAGCATGGCATACATAGCATATTGAAGAGTAGGAAGGAGTAAGCAGCTAGTTGGCTAGGTAAGAGTCCTCCCATAGCCGTAAGTAGGCTAGTAGTTGTTTCTGTTACTTCTGATCCAACTCCTAGGACTACTCCCATGGTTGCTACTACGTTCTCCTTGGCAACAAAGCCTGTGATTGTGGCAACTCCTGCTTCCCACTTGTTAAAGCCTAGTGGGGCAAAGATTGGAGCTATGAATGATCCTATTTGACCTAGGATTGATCCTTGGCTTTCTCCTTCTACTAGTTGGAGGTTAAAGCTAAAGTTAGATAGGATGTAGATTACTACTGTTGAGAGGAGGATTATTGTACCTGCTCTCTTGATGTAGGCCTTGGTCTTAAAGAGTACATCCCTTAGGACTTGCTTAGGTCTAGGCATGTGGTATTCTGGTAGCTCCATGATAAATGGTGCTGGGTCTTCTTTAAGTTCCTTAAATTTCTTTAGGATTATGCCTGAAGTTATAATGGCTAGTATTCCTATGATATAAAAGGAGAAGGACATTATAGTTCTATGCTCTGGGAAGAAGGCTCCAGCTATTAGGGCTATAACAGGAAGTTTGGCTGAGCAAGGCATGAAGGATGCTGTCATTATAGTAATCTTCTTATCTCTTTCTGATTCTATAGTTCTAGAAGCTTGGATGCCTGGTACTGCACAACCTGTAGCTATCATGGCTGGGATGAAGGATTTTCCTGATAGTCCAAATTTTCTAAATAGCCTATCCATAACGAAGGCAACTCTTGACATATAGCCTATATCTTCAAGGATTGAAAGTAAGGCAAAGAGTACCATCATTTGTGGAATAAAGCCAAGAACTGCTCCAACACCTGCGAGGATTCCATCTGTTATAAGTCCTGCTACAAGAGGATTTACATTGATAGTCTCTAGGAAGGATGCTGCCCCTGGGATTATTCTCTCTTCAAAGAGTCCGTTGGCAAAGTCTGTAGCTAGGGTTCCTGGTGAGTTTGAATAAACTGATAGGAAATATACCAAGAACATTACTAGGGCAAAGATAGGTAGGCCCCAGATCTTTGATGTAACGACCTTGTCTATCTTGTCAGTTAGGGATTGCTTTGGTGCTGCCTTGGTTAGGACTGAGCTTGTAATTTCTTCTATGGCATCATACCTAGCTGAGCTTATGATTGATTGGCAATCATCATCAAAGTATTCTTCGCTTTCTTTTCTAATTTTTACAATGTTTTTTGAGTCTTCTTGGCTAAGACTATTGCCAGCAAATTTATCTATTAGGTCATTGTCTTCTTCAAAGGCCTTTATGGCAAAAAATCTTGTAAGTCTAGGGCTAACCTTGCCATCAAAGCTTGCTTCGATTTCTCTGATATTTTCTTCGAGCTTATTATCAAAGTTAAAGGCTTGGCCGACTTTTGGATTTCCCTTGAGGATCTCTCCTTTTAGTTTGTCTACTCCCTTGCCCTTGCTAGCTACTATCTCAATAATAGGGAGGTTTAGGGCCTTGCTAAGGGCTTTCACATCGATCTTATCTCCCCTAGCTTCAACTATGTCTGTCATATTGAGGGCTATTACCATAGGGATGTTTAGTTCAAGTAATTGACTTGTTAGGTATAGGTTCCTCATCAAGTTTGATGCATCTACTAGGTTAATAATTAGGTCTGGCCTATCTTCCAGTAAATAATTTCTTGCAATAATTTCTTCGCTTGTATATGGTGATAGGGAATAAATTCCTGGTAGGTCCTCGATTATTACTTCCTTGTGGCCCTTAAGTATTCCTTCTTTTTTGTCTACTGTAACTCCTGGCCAGTTACCTACTCTTTGGTTTGCTCCAGTTAGGGCATTAAAGAGGGTAGTCTTGCCGGAGTTTGGGTTTCCTGCTAGTGCAACTCTCATAATTCTTCTACTCCTATGTGTTTGGCATCATCTTTTCTTATAGATAGGTCATAGCCTCTGACCCTAAGTTCTATAGGATCTCCTAGGGGTGCTAGCTTGAGCACGTTAACTTCTGTGTTTTTGGTAAGACCCATATCCATGAGCCTTCTCTTGGTAGGCATATCTCCTGTTACCTTAACTATCTTTACAGATGAGCCTACAGGTATTTCATTGAGTGTCCTCATCTTAACTCCTTTACATAAATTCTTCTGGCAAGGTCAAAGCTTATCGCTATCCTGCTAGCATCTTTGAGGAGGATGAAGTTATCTCCGTCCTTCTTGTAGATCTTAAACCTTTGGCCCTTGGTAAAGCCAAGGCTTGCAAGATGCTTTCTAATATCGTCCTTGCCTTTGATATCTTCTATCTCTAGTTCGCTTCCTTCATCAAAAAATGTTAGTAACATATTAACTCCATATAAATGCGCATTTATTTTTTAAGTATATTTAAATATAACTAAAAATATCTTTCTATAAGATAATAATATCACATATTAAAATAATAATCAATATCATTATCAATAAATTTATGAAATTTTTTGGCGAGGTCCACAATTCTAGGTCTTTAGACAAAAAAATTTTTATTTATCAGGAAGTATAATATAATATTTTGTAGAGGTGAAGTATGTATTTTTTTGTAAATGATTATAATTCAATTTGTTATGAAGAAATTTTAGATGCCCTAAGGGAGAGTCTAAATGAAAAAAATATAGGCTATGGCTTTGATGAGCATAGCGAAAAGGCCAGGGCCTTGATAAAGAAGGCTTTAGGAAATAAAGAGGTCCTTATAAGGTTTGTGCCAGGTGGGACTTCTGCCAATATCCTAGGCCTTACTTGTGGAATGCGCCAACAGGATTCAATCCTCGCCCTAGAGTCTGGCCATATCAAAGGCCATGAGGCAGGATCAATCGAGGCAACAGGACTTAAGGTTGAGCTTATTTCTTCTCCTAATGGCAAGCTTAGCAGGAAATTACTAGAAGAAAAAATCGCCGACTTTGACAGCGAATATGTGACCCACCCTAAGAAGGTCTATATATCAAATACCACAGAGCTTGGGGAAGTCTATAAGAAAGAAGAGCTAAGGGAAATCTATGACTTCTGCAAGGCCCACGATATGTATTTATTTATAGACGGGGCAAGGATAGCGGCAGCCCTTGCTAGTGATAAGTGCGACTATGACCTAGCAGAGCTTCCTTCCCTATGTGATATTTTCTACCTGGGTGGAACCAAGGCAGGCTTTCTCTTTGGCGAGGCCCTAGTTATAGTAAATAATGAGCTAAAGAAGGACTTCCTCAACCTAGAGAAGCAAAAGGGAGCCATGCTCGCCAAGGGCTTTGTATCTGGCATTATGTGGGAGAGGGTATTTTCCGAAGAGGACTTCTACCTAAGAGGAGCTAGGAAGGCCTTTGCTAGGGCAAAGAAACTTAGCCAGGGACTAGTATCTAAGGGCTATGACCTCGCCTATCCCTTCGAGTCTAACCAGGTCTTTGTCCTCCTAGACGAAAAAGACCTTAGCCATTGGCAAGAGCTCGCTCATTTTGAAGTAACTGGTTCTAGGGATGATAAGAAAATTGCAAGGCTTGTTACGACCTTTAGGACAAGTGAAGAAGATGTAGATGGATTTTTGAGGGAAATCTAGATGGACTATGATAAATTTTTAAAAAATCTTGCCAAGGCCTACTTGGTCATGATAGTCTTCGCTATAATTTTTCTTCTTAGGGGAAGGCCATCTAGAGTCAAGGACTATAAGCTTAGTGAAGATATAACTTATAGCGGCGAGATGGATGGGAAGAAGTTTTATGGCCAGGGGGCTCTTTTGACTAAGGATGGCCTCTATAAGGGGAATTTTAAAGATGGTCTTATGGAAGGCGATGGGGTCTATATAGGCGATGACTATTATTATATAAGAAAGGGCAAGGATACCTATATCAAATATAATGACGGTAGGATTTTCCGTAAGGATAAGGATAAGTGGGAGCAAGTAGATGAAAAAAGAGAAGATTAATGGACTAGACCTAATCCGTCTATATGGGATAGGTTTAATTTTACTTTATCATATTTTTAGGGGCTTTCTCCCTGGTGGCTTTATTGGGGTAAATATAATGTTTGTCCTATCGGGCTTTTTGGTAACCTTCCACTTGTTGGGGGAGATTTATGAGAAAGGCTCGATAGATCTATCTTCCTACTACAAGAAGAGGTTTCTAAGGATCTTCCCTGGACTTTTCTTTATGATCCTTACGGTATCTATCCTAGCGATTTTTATAAATAAGGACTACACAGTAGATTTCTTTGACCAGTTTTTGGCAAGTTTTTCTTTTACTACCAACTACTATGAGATCCTAAGTGGTGGATCCTATGAGGCCCAATTTGTAGACCACCTCTTTGTCCATACTTGGTTCTTGGCTATAGAGGTCCATTTTTATATAATCTGGCCCTTACTTATAAGTTTTCTATATAGGCTTATGAGTAAGGCAAAGAATAGAATAAAGACCTTTTCTAAGTATTTCTTGCTAATAAATTTGGCCCTCTTCGGTCTAACTAGTCTTTTGACAATAAGAATAACCCTAGTAGGAGGTCACAGGTCCTTTGTCTACTTCTCGGACTTTACTAGGTTCTCCTCATTTTTTATGGGAGCCATGCTAGCTTGCTTTGTGAGGAGGTTCTCCTTTAGGCAAATCCACTACAAGAAATTTACCTATGGACTAGGAATAATAATCTTCCTTATGGCCCTCATTCTTTCTTATGACAAGGACCTAACATATATCTTGGCCTTCCCTTTAGTTGATATAATGGCTGGCCTTGGTATCCTTACGGCTTATTCCAACAGGGCAAGGGATGAGAATCCTTTGATAAGTAAGGCAGCACGATTTACTTATCCAATCTACCTCATCCACTGGCCTATCTATGTGATAGCCTCATCTTTCTTGAAGACTTTGCCTGCCATACTTCTAACAATCCTTGCAAGCAGCCTGTGGGTTATAGTGGACTATTATATCTATGAGCCTATTTTTCTAGGTAAGGAGCTTATGATACCTGGCACAGGTAGGGCTTTTGACCCCAAGGCTCCTACTAGGATAAGGACAGTCATAGGATCCTTTCTTCTGGCCTTTGGGGTGGCTGGAGGAGTATCCTATGCTAGTGATGATATGGTCTCTTTGGAAAAAGATATTTGGCTTAAGTCTATAGAGCAAGATCTAAGGACTATAGCTAGGGATAAGAAGTCTCTGGATGACTTTGTAGCAAGGTCAGAAGAAGAGATAGCAGCAGCCACTACTATTACTGGTATTGGAGATTCGACCCTCCTTGGCCCTAGCCAATATTTGGAAGAAAATATCAGCAACTTGTATATAGATGCAAAAAAATCTCGCCCTATAGATGAAGGGGCTGAGCTAATTAGGTCTATGGAAAATGAGGGTAGCCTAGGCGATATAGTCCTCCTTGCCCTCGGGACCAATGCAGAAGGCGATCCAGATACTTCTCTTAGAAATATAGTGGAGGCCCTGCCTGATGGTAAGAGGCTAATCCTAGTTACCTGCTATGATGGAAGGTATGATAGTCCCCATCCTGTAAGTGTCGCTATGGAAAAGATTGCCAAAGAATATGACTTCATTAGCCTAATGGATTGGGAGAAGGAAGCCCTCGCCCATCCAGAATACTATGAGGGAAGCGACCAGGTTCACTTCTATGGCAATATGGATGCCTATGAGGCCTACAAAAATATGTTGGATGATGCAATAAAGGAAGCTTTACAAAAAAATAGCAAATAAAAAATAGCTTCTTGGAGGAGTCTAGGATAATCTAGAAAACCTGCAAGAAGCTTTTTAATTAAAATTTGAAAGAATAATAGTCTTCTACTCCAGACTGCATAATCTTAGGCTTTAGCTCTTCCTTGGCCTCATCGCCCTTGATAATTTCTACAAGTCTTAGGGCTAGGTAGTTAGTTAGGGCTGCTCCCCTAGATGTTGTAATATTGCCATCTGTTACGACAATCTCATCTTCTATATACTCTCCTACCCTATCCAATTCGTCTTTGACTGATGGATGGGAGGTTGCCCTCTTATCCTCTAAGACTCCAGCCCTATTTAGGACTATAGGGCCTGCACAGATAGCTGCAATTGTTTTTCTCTTCTCATCAAAGTCCTTGACTAAATCTATTACCTTATCATTATCCCTAAGGGCTATGGCTCCGTTGGTCCCTCCTGGTATATAGACACCAAAATACTCATCAGGATTTATCTCATCAAATAAGAAATCTGCCTTGTAGGATAGGCCATGGGATGTAACAAGCTCTAGGCTATCTTCTGTAGAAACTAGGTCTACAGGAACATCTGATCTCTTCAAATAATCATAAACTGTCAAAATCTCTATAGTTTCATTTCCATTTGCTACTAGTATCAAAAATTTGTCCATATAAACTCCTTTACTTATGGTAGGTACGGTTATTAATTATCATAAAGGCCCTATAAATCTGCTCGGTCAATATAACCCTCATGAGCTGGTGGGGGTAGGTCATCTTGCCAAAGGATAGGGACTTATCGCATCTCTTTAGGACATTTTCCCCAAGTCCGTTGGACCCACCTATTACAAAGACTAGGTCCCTACCAAAGCCATTTACCATCTCATCTTTTATAAGGTCTGCAAAGTCAAGCGAATCCATCTCCCTGCCCCCAATCTCTAGGATAATAACTAGGGCATCATCTTTTATTTTAGATAAGATCCTCTCTCCTTCTTTTTCCTTTACATCACAAAGCTCCTTATCTGATAGGGCCTCGGGGGCCTTCTCATCATTAACTTCCACTATCTCAACCTTGCTAAATACAGTAAGCCTTTTGAGATACTCCCCTATAGCCTGCTTATAAAATTTTTCTTTAATCTTTCCTACACAAATAATCTTTATATTCATCTAGTCCTCTTCTATATAGGCTATGTAGTTTTCATAAACAAGCTTGTAGCCTTCATCTAGAAGGGCCTCTCCTACAAATTTCTTTATTTCAGAGGTCCTATAAATTTTCCTATCAAGGCCATCAAGCTTCTTAGCAAGATCTACCATAATTATATCTATATCTGAAGAGTTAAGTATTTGCTTGGATGTATGGGTGGCATTTCTAATAGACCTCTCTATCTTAGCTGGGTCATACTCCTCTATATTACCGCTCTTCTTGATAACATATTTTTTGTCATGATCAAGCAAGTCATCAAGGACTTCTATCTCCGTCTTCTTCAATAAATCCTTAAGGTCAGATAAGTCCAAATTATTTTCCTTCAAGTATCCAATTATCGTATCACTAAGTTTACTCATAAGCTCCCCCTAAAATAGTTATACCCAAATTTGATTGGGAATATTATAAAAATTTTAGATAGATAATTATAATTTTAGGTTAATTGAGTAGCTTTTAATGATTTTTCTAGTTGTCGTATCAAAAATTTAATAATTTTTTTCATGATTGTAAGGAACTAGGCATAGAAATAGTCGCCAATGAGTCTTATGGGGAAAATGATACAGACTTCAAGGCCCAACTTACAACTATTGCTGGGGCTAAGCCTGATGTCCTATTGTTGCCAGAATATTACGAAAAATTATCACTTATAACCCCTAAGGCAAGAGAAGCCAATATAGAGGCTACCTTCCTAGGTGAAGATGGATGGGATGGGATATTAAAGACCATGGATGAGTCAAGCTATGATATTATTCAAGATGCTTACTTTGCAAATCATTTTAGTATAGAAGATACTGACCCTGAAGTTAAAGAATTCATAGACACCTATAGGGAAAAATACGGCGAAGACCCTACAGCCTTTTCAGCCCTAGGTTATGATAGTGTTTATATAATCAAGGACGGATTTGAAGCTAGCAAGTCTGATTCAAATGAAGATAGGATAGCTGCTATCAAGGCTATAAACTTCGAGGGTATCACAGGAGACTTCTCCTTCGATGAAAATAACAACTCTCAAAAGTCAGCTGTAATGATGAAAATAGATGATGGCAAGTATACCTTTGATTCTGTGCAGGAAAAACAACCACCTTGCAAGCCATATCAGGACTCTTGAGAGCAAAAAGTGGAGATATATTATTTAAGGAAAAATATATCAAAAAAGAAAAAGCCTACCGTATAAGTAGGGCAGGCATAGGCCATGTTCCTGAAGGAAGGAGGATCTTTAGCGATTTAAACGTTGAGGATAATCTTATAGTTGCAACTATAGCGATCAAAAATAATGACACTAAAATAAATGAGGAAATAGAAAAAATATATGACCTCTTCCCTGTTCTAAAAGAAAGAAAATCCCAGAAAGCAGATACCCTATCAGGAGAAGAACAACAAATGCTAGCTATGGCAAGGGCCCTTCTTGCAGGAGCCAAGGTCTTGCTATTGGACGAGCCTTCCATGGGATTATCACCCTTATTTGTAGAAAAAATTTTTGATACCTTAAAAATCCTAAAAAAAGCTGGCGAGACAATATTGCTAGTTGAACAAAATTTAAACCTTGCCCTAGATATTGCTGATAGGGCCTATGTTCTTGAAACAGGAAAAATTGTCAAAGAAGGACAGGCATCTGATTTGAAAAATGATTCAGCCATAAAATCTGCCTACCTAGGTATGTAGGCAATCGAATAGGGGCTAGATTTTAGCCCCTATTAGATTTTACTTAGTCTATTTTATTTCCATCTTCATCATATTTGTAGAAGCCTTCTCCAGTTTCTACACCTATTTTTTCATCATCTATTTTTTCTTTTAATACATCTTGGATTTTTTCAAAATCGTATACGAAGTTTTCCTTTGGATTTTTAGCTAAATCTTCGTTTATAGAATAAGGAGTCTTTAGACCAACAATATCATATATATCAAAAGGTCCCATTGGAGCGCCTGTTCCTATCTTCCAAGCATTATCTATATCTTCAATGTCAGCAACACCTGTAGCATATAGGTCAAGAGCTGATGTTAAGAATGGAATTAGTAGTGAATTTAATAGATATCCTGCTTTTTCCTTCTTAAGAACTAGAGGTTGCATTCTAATATCCTTAGCAAATTGAGTTACTATATCAACATATTCATCTTCTGTTTCTGAAGTTCTCATAACTTCTACAACATTCATCTTGTGGATACCATTTGCAAAGTGTAGAGCTAGGAATTTTTCTGGTCTTCCTGTAGCTTCCATGAAGCTTGATGGAAGTAGAGAAGATGAGTTTGTACAAATTATTGTTTTTTCTGGTAGGTACTCTTGTATAGACTCATAGAATTCTTTCTTTTGGTCAAGATTTTCTGTCATAGCTTCTATGATTATATCACAGTCATCAAAAGCCTTCTCCATATCTGTTTCAAGGGTTAGCTCTTCGTGAGCTTTTTTAACTTTTTCTACTGTTTCTTCATAATCAAAATCATCATAAGAGTCAACAAGACCACCTGCAAAATTGAATTTTGTTTGTTCTTCTTTCATAAGCTCTAGATCGTTAAGACGTTGTTCAGTAAATTTTTCAAGTCTTGGTTTAGCTCTTTCTACTGATCCTTCACTTCTTAGCCAAACAGTTGTATCAAATCCACTATATTGAGCTTGTAGAGCGATTTGTGCTCCCAAAACTCCACTGCCACATACTACTACTTTTTTAATATCCATAATATCTCCTTATATTTTTCACTTAATTCCTATTGTCATTTTATTATATACCACAAACTTATTAACTCTAAACATTTGATTGTTAGTAAATACTAAAGTAATTTATTAAGGAGTTTAAAATCTTAATTTAAGCCTGCAAAATAAATTTAAATTTTCTAAAAGAATAACTTCCAAATAGCTATTAGTACCTATACTATTCCTATTGTTAATTTTAATTTATTTTTATCTACTTTATCTGACTTACTACTACCGAGATATACACCTATTACATGTCCTATGATTACGGCTGGCATGTATTCTAAAATTATAGCCATATCAGAATTAGCAGTATATCCAATAGCAGAAGGTATCGCAATGAATATTGAATTAAATAATGATATAGCTACCGATTGCTTTACTCCTATTCCTAAAAGTAATAGGATTAGTAAAACTATAATAGGACCACCTGCACCAGTTATTGAGCATATCAAACCTGTAATAAAACCAATTATTATTAAGAATAGGTTACTAACATATTTTTTGCCTGACTCTTTATTATTTCTAAAAAGAATAGATAGTACAGAAACTAAAACAACGCCATACAAAATTATTTCTACAATATCCGATGGAATTATTAGATTAAGCTTTACTCCTAAAAATGCAGATACAAAACTTCCTATATTTAATATAGATGCATATTTTATATCCAATTGTCCTTTTTTGTAGTAATTAACGCTTGCTAAAACACCAGAGATTATAAAGGCAGTAAAACTTAATGCTAAAGCTTCAGTCGTATCAATTTTTAGAACACCTATTTAGAATATAGGTAGCAAAAATCCAGTAATTCCACTAATTCCTAGAGATATTCTAATAACGAATATTGTACTAGACTAATTTAGACAATATTAAGGACTTGACTTTGCATCTCTAAGATATTGTCTAATAAATATCTTACATATATATTATACCTATATAGGATAAAAAAACTCCAGAACTAAGTCTGGAGCGTGGTTTATAGGGCTGTTGACATGCAAGCTTCTACCGGTAGGACAAAGACTAGCTCTTCGCTATGGTGGCTTAGGTCAAGCTCATCAACTATGGCATTGACTATATTATTGCATGAGCCAAGGTCTGTTACCAGGTAGATTATTTCCTTTTCTGCTTGGAGCTGTAGGTCAAAGATCCTAGAGGCTGGGTTATCTGACCTCCTACCATGGAGGATGGTCGCTCCAGTAGCTCCCCTAGACCTTGCTATTTCTAATACTTCATCAGCCCTCCCCCTATCAACTACGGCTACTACTGCCACATCTTGGTAGGTGTAGGCTAGGATTTCGGATGGTTCATAGCTTTCGACTTCATCTAGCTCTGCCTTCTTCCTTTTTAGTTTGAATAATGCACCGAGGCTCATTATTGATAGGATCGGTGTCATGGCTACCATGGCTATTACTCCAAAACCATCGACCAAGACATCAGCACTATCTATAAGCTCTGCTGCCCCTTGGGCAAAGGCTAGGATGAAGGTTGCAGTCATTGGCCCACTGGCTACTCCCCCTGCATCAAAGGCGATACCAACAAAGATTGGATCAACATAGAAGGAGAGGATGATGGCAAGGAGAAAGCCTGGCAAGAGGAAGTGCCATAGTTTTAAGTCACCTACCATAATCCTAAGCATAGAAAGGCCTATAGCTATCCCCACACCTATAGATAGGGTAATCTTTATGGCCTTTTGGGGAATAGACCCACCACTTACATCTTCTATTTGCTCACCCAGTACATGGACTGCAGGCTCAGCCAAGACTACTATCATCCCCATAATAAGGCCTATGATAGGAAGGAGCTTGGCATAATTTTCTCCAAGACCCATGCCTAGGATCCTCCCCATCTCCATAAAGCCTGCATTGACTCCTGCGAGAAAGACGCCAAGGCCTAGGACTGTTAAAATTATTCCCACTAGGATGGCATAAAGCTCTTCCTTATCGATTTTAAATTTAAAATAGTTAAAGGCAAGAAAGAGTAGAACCAAGGGCAAGATTGCCATAAGAGCCTCGGGTAGGGTTGTCATAAGCTCAGCAAAAACTGGACCAAAGACCCCCTCGCTTACTTCAAAGGCTCCAGCCCCTCCTTCGATTTTGCTTTGAGCACTTAGGATTGATAAGAGCATGATTGCAAGGACTGGCCCTGAGGACATAAGACCTACCAGACCAAAGGAATCCTTCTCGCTATTTCCTCCTCCCCTGTATCTAGCTATCCCATTACCAAGGGCTAGGACAAAGGGTGTGGTCAAAGCCCCAGTAGTCGCTCCACTAGCATCAAAGGATATGGCAAGGAACTCTTCAGCCACAAGAATGGCAAGGACAAAGATAAGACCATAAATTATAGCCATAAACTTATTGAAGGCAAGACCCTTGAAGGTCCTCACTATACCAAGGGATATCATAAGACCTACCCCAAAGCTTACCACATAGACTATAAGGCTAGAGCCAAGCTCGCCCCCACTGGCATCTTCTATCTGCTTACCAAGTATCAAGAGGTCAGGCTCAGCTACAGTTATCAAAAATCCGAGGACAAAGGTTAGTCCTATGGCCTTAAGGATAGATTTAGAGGTAACAATCTCTTCTGCCATATACTTACCAATCTTTTCCATAGAGACCTCGACCCCTATCAAAAATACACTAAGTCCAACAAAGAGGAAGATACCACCCAGGATAAACCTCCCTACAAGATCTAAGTCAACTGGCACTAGGGTCATATTTATTACAAAGACTAGGCCCATAATAGGGAGCAAGGATGCCAAGACTTCCTTACTTTTTTCCTTAATCAGATCCATCTAAATCCTCCTTTTCCTTATTGATACCTACAGTAGATAAGACAGGAACAGAAAACATAAAGCCTGCTCCCTTTTTTTCTATATCAAGCTCTTCGCCTACTTCCTTCATGACCCTCTCCTTATCCTTGGCATTGACTACCATAAGCAAGATGTTCTTCTCTTCCTCTATGACAAAATCAAAGGCGTAGGATGTAGGAAGGCCCGCTCCCCTTCCATTTAAAATACTTGCTCCTCTTTGGCCTGCCTGGTAGAGGGCCTTGGTTGCCTGGGTCCTTTGACCCTTTTCTATAATTACAAAGAGGCAGTACAAGTCACTAGGGGCAATGTTGTCATTGTAGTGGCCATTATAGCTAAGGAGGGGCATAGAAAATCCTATCCCAGTGTTCTTCTCATCAAAGTGGTACTTATCTCTCAAAATATTGATAATATCTTCTTCCCTTGACCTAGGAAAGGCGAGCATAATCATCTCCTTATCCCTCTTAACTAGGCCAAGCCTCGACAAAAAGCCCTCCGGCGCTATTCCTTCAGCATGGACGACAGTACCTCCACTAAGACCCAGAGCGTGGATGGCTGCAAGGATACTGTTAACCTTCTTCTTTTCTGATATTATAAAAAATATTGTGTCTTTCATTAAAATCCTCACTAAAATATTATAATTTACTTATAAAAGTTTACTTATATTAATTATACGTATTTTTTATTAGATTACCATTTGCAAAACATATTCTTTATCTAAATATAATGAAATTACATTCATTTTTTGCTAATATGAAAATTTATTTAGCTTATTTTGTGCAAAAATTAATAGATAAGAATAAAAATGGAGAGGAAAATATAACTACACATAAGAATGTAGACCTATTCATATCAGAGTCCTTCATTCTAAAAATCCTAATCGAAAATAAAATAGTAGCTTATAGCCTATAGGCACTTTAAGGGGCTAACACCTCTTTTTTTGCACAAAAATAGGTGGCAGCATCTGCCACCACCTACTTTCATAATTATTTTATTTAGTTAAGTCTTTCCTTTATTGGCTATAAGTTATAAAAAGGCTAATATCTTATTCTTTACTTATTAGCTCAAGTGGTGAAGGTATTTTTTCTTCTACTTCTTCGCCATTTAGGTATTTAGAAGCTGTTTCTAAGGCAATCTTACCCATCTCTTCTGGTTTTTGGGCAACTGTTGCTGATAGGCTGCCGTTTTTTACTGCCTCTATGGCATCTTCGTTTCCATCAAATCCCACTATGATTATATCATTATCCTTGCCTGATAGGGCTTCTGCAGCTCCTAGGGCCATCTCATCATTTTGGCAGAATACTGCTTTAATATCAGGGTCTGCTTGAATCATATTTTCCATAACAGTTAATCCATCTGCCCTATCAAAATTAGCGGTTTGAGATGCTGTTAGCTCGATTTTACCTTCGATTGCTTGGCTAAATCCTTCTCCCCTCTCTCTAGTTGAGCTTGCTCCAGGAACTCCTTCTAGTTGGGCGATTTTGTCATTTTCGCCTATATTTTCAAGTATATATTCTCCAGCCATTTTGCCGCCTTCGACATTATCACTTGCTATAAAGCTTACTATTTCGCCTTCATCAGATCCCCTGTCTACGCAGATAACTGGAATATCAGCTTCATTAGCAGATAGGACTGATGGTGATACTGCTGTTGAGTCTACTGGGTTGATAATTATTAAATCAACACCTTGGGTTATCAAATCTTCTAGTTGGTTACTTTGTGTAGAGCTATCGTTTTGTGCATCTACTATTACTACTTCTAGACCCTTTTCCTTTGCTTCAGCCTCGATACCATCTTTTAATGAAATAAAGAATGGATTGTTTAGGGTTGATATAGATACACCTACTGTAAAATCCTTATCAGAGCTAGCTGTTTCATTTGCTGGAGCCTTCTCTGTGCTAGCTTCTTCTGTCTTTTCTTCTCCTTCAATGCTGCAACCAACAAGTACCAATAATGTTAGCACTAGTGCTGATATAGTTCTTAAAAATTTTTTCATACTTCCCTCCTAAATTTTTAATGTCCTTATAATTATTTGTAGATCCATAAGCAAAAGGTCTAAGGGGTCGTATAATTTTTTAGCCTAGCTAATATTTTTATTCCCTCCTCACTTTTTTTAACCGCCTTAGTTTATTTATGGCTCACTTTTAAGCTTCTAATTGTAGTTTTTAATTTTAGTTATTTATTTCTCTTTCTATCTATTAGGACAGCTATTAGAATAACAACACCCTTAACGATTTGTTGGTAAAAGCTTGATACTCCAAGTAGATTTAATCCGTTATTTAAAACTCCTAGTATAAGAATACCTATAAGGGTTCCAACTAGGGATCCACTACCACCTGTCATGCTTGTTCCACCGAGGACCACAGCTGCTATAGCATCCATCTCATAGGCTGCTCCTGCAGTTGGTTGGGCAGAGTTTAGTCTTGATGTTAGAACAAGACCTGATATAGTCGCAAGTACACCTGACATTGTGTAGACCATAGTCTTAACCTTGTCTATTTTTATTCCAGAAATAAAGCTTGCCTTTTCATTGCCTCCTATGGCGTAGACCTTTCTTCCAAAGGATGTCTTGCCTAGGATAGCCATTAATATGACAAAAGTTATTGCAAACAATATTACTTGAAATGGTATACCAAAAACCTTGCCCCTACCTAAGAAGGCAAATATAAAATTATCTCTAGGTCCAGGAATTGGTCTTCCCTTAGTGAAGACTAGGGTTGCTCCCCTATAAATTGTCATTGTGGCGAGGGTTACTATAAAGGGTTCTAGTTTGCTCTTTGTTATAAATAATGCATTTATAAAGCCCAGGCCTCCTCCTATAATTACTGCTAGAAGGATTGCGAGAATTGGATTGAGGCCATTATTTAATAGGCTTGCAAAGATTGCAGATGTAAAAGCCAGGGTCGATCCAACTGATAAGTCTATTCCTCCAGTTAGGATTACACAAGTCATGCCCAAAGCAATAAATCCATTAATGATTAATTGCCTTAATAGGTTCATTAAATTGGATACTTGCAAAAAATTGCTATTTAATATGCTAACAATTACAACTAGCAATATCAAGGCTATAATTGTACCAAAATTTGGATTTTCTTTTATTGACTTTCCTTTAACTTTTTTCATATCTTCCCTCCAGTAGCAAGGGTCATAACCCTCTCTTGACTCTTCTCATCCTTTCCTATTTCTCCTTGAAGCCTACCCTCATAAATTACATATATTCTATCAGATAGGCTTAATAACTCTGGTAAATCACTAGATATCAATATTACTGATAGGCCATTTTCTACAAGCTTATTGATTAGGTCGTAGATCTCTCTTTTGGCTCCTACATCAACTCCCTTGGTTGGCTCATCGAGAATCAAAATTTTGGGATTGATGCCGAGCCATTTTGCAAGGACTACCTTTTGTTGGTTACCACCAGAGAGGTCTTCTATCTTATCCTCTACTCCCTCACACTTGATTTTTAGACCACTTTTATAGTTTTCTGCTATACTTTTTTCCTTATCTAGGTCAAGCAAGATGCCTTTTTTAATCTTATCAATATTGGTAAGGCTTATATTTTCCCTAATTGTTTCATTTAAGATAAGGCCTTCTTCTTTTCTATTTTCAGTTAGGAAGGCAATGTTATTTTTCATGGCATCTGAAGGGCTTTTTATGTCTATTTTCTCCCCATCTAAGAAAATCTCTCCCGAATCCTTATCGTCTATTCCAAAAACAGACCTAAATATCTCACTTCTTCCAGCGCCCATGAGGCCTCCTATGCCTATAACTTCATTGGCCCTGACATTTAGATTTATATCTTCAAAATAACCTTCTCTAGTGAAATTTTTAATTTCTAATCTTATTTCCCCTGGATTAGACTTTATTGTAGGGTAGAAATCTCCTATAGACCTACCAACCATGTGCTTTACTAGCTCGCTTTCATTAATTTCGTCGGTATTGAAGACACCAACTGATTTACCATCCCTCATTACGCTGATTCTATCAGTAAGGGCAAATATTTCTTCCATCCTGTGGGAAATGTATATCATGGAAACCTTCTTGTCTTTTAGTTTCTTTATCAATTTAAAAAGTTTATCAATTTCTACATTAGTTAAGGCAGTGGTTGGCTCATCAAGGATAAGGATGTTAATCTTACCCATATTTGCCTTAGCTATTTCAAGCATTTGCCTTTGACCAATAGAGAGGTCTTTGACTAAGTCATTGGGATCAATATTTAAGTCTAGTTCCCTAAATATTTTTATCGCTTCTTCTTCCATTTTTTTATAGTCTAGGAAAAATCCCCTTTTAAGCTCCTTGTTCATAAATAAGTTTTCAACAACTGTTAATTCTGGGTAGTCAACTAGTTCTTGGTGGATAAATCTTATTCCTAAATCACTTGCAGCTTCGGTCGAATCTATGTCAGTTTTTCTTCCGTCTATATATATCTCTCCTGAGTCTTTTGAAATAAGTCCAGTAAATATATTCATAAGGGTGGACTTGCCTGCACCATTTTCTCCAACCAAGGCATGGATTTCTCCCTCCCTTATATCAAAGTCTACTCCCCTCAACACATCATTATTTCCAAAGCTCTTATAAATTCCTTTTAGTTCTGCTCTCATAAATCACCTCAGAATATGTTCTTTGATTGGAGGATTATGTTTGAATAAGGAGTATTCTCTCCTGTTCTTATGACAAACTTAACATCCTTCAATTTCTCTTTGAAGTCCTCATGACTTATGTACTGACAATCCACATCTTCAAGTAAACTCTTGATATTATCCTCTTGGGTAGGATTTTTATCTTTTATTTCACTTGCCAAAATATATTTTTCTACAGAGAAATCTTTCAATACTTCATCTAGGACTTCTATAAAAGAAGGCACGCCCAACTTTAACGAAATATCAATCTTTTTGTCCTTATCTATAGGAAGCCCACAGTCACCTATAGCTATCAAATCTGTATGACCTAGATCTGCCAAGGCCCTAGCTATGTTACTATTTAAAATCCCCTTTATTTTCATAAACTCTCCTCTAAAAATTGTTCTACCCTCTTAAAATCAGGTATAGAATTACTTGCTCCCTTTTGTGTAACTGCAAGTGCTGAAGCAGCTGACGCATACTTCAAGCATTCCTTAATTCCATATCCCTTTGACATAAGGCCCACAAAGTAGCCTGTAAAGGTGTCGCCAGCTCCTGTAGTATCAATGGTATCTACTTCGTATATTTCTTGGCTTAAAGAAAGGTCTTTATCAAAATATACCGATCCCTGCCTACCCCTAGTGATGACAAATTTTGTATTAGGGTAAGTTTCTTTTAATGTTGTAATAATATCGTTTTCTTTGTCCTTATTAGTAATTTCCCTCGCTTCATATTCATTCATTATTATTAGGTCAATTAAGCTTAAGTCTATTTCTAATAGGTCCCTATTTATAGGTGAAGGGTTTAGGACTATAAAGATATTTTTCTTCCTAGCCTCTTCTATAATATAGGATAAATTATTAATTTCATTTTGTAAGATAAGTATATCCCCTTGGTCAAAGTATCCTAGGACATAATCGACCTCTTCTTTGTCAATACTAAAGTTTGCCCCATGGTCTAAGACTATGGAATTTTCTCCATTTTTGTCTACCTGGATAAAGGCGCTGCCGGTAAGTTTATCAGACGTCTTTATAAAATCAGTCTTTATCTCATTTATTTTTAGGTACTCTACTATAAAAGAATCCTTATAATTTAATTTCCCAGCATGATAGATCTTATCAGATACCTTGGCCAAGGCTACTGATTGATTTAATCCCTTTCCCCCAATCTTTTCTTGGTATGAATTTGAATCAATAGTTTCTCCTGGCCTTACTATATGCTCCAGGGTAAAGACTTTATCAATATTTATTGACCCAAAATTTAGAATCTTCAATTTTTAACCTCCTTTACACTTTCTCTTTTTTTTATCTTAGGGCTAACTAGTATTCTCTTTTCTTTAAGCTTATCATTGAGCAAATCGTCTATCATCTGGATAGATAATTTTGCTATCTCATCTATATTTTGATCTACGGATGTTATTTTTGGATTTACTATATCATTTATAAAAAGATTGTCGTAACTTATTATAGAAATATCTTCTGGCACTCTTATGCCAACTTTTTTAAAATATTCCAATATTCCGTAGGTACTCATATCAGAAAAGGAAAATATGGCATCTACCTTCCTATCAGCAAAGTATCGTCCCGCTTCATATCCTCCCTCATAGGTATAATTACCATGAAATATGTTTTTTACATCATAGGTAATTCCAGTATCAAGCATACACTTAATAGCCCCTGACAACCTCCTTGTCGAGTTTGCTGTCTTGGATGGGCCTATATTTAGACCTATGTTTCTAAAGCCATTATCTATTAGGAATTGAGTAGCTATGTAGCCACCTTCTTCATTATTACCTGTTACAATATTTATATCCTTCTTGTGGTAGTCAAACTCATCTAAGAAAACGATATTATTCTTCTTAATAATTTCTTCATCAAATGTTTTGATTCGCCTATCGACTATTATAGCTGATTGAATATAATTACTTTCTATTAGGGATGTGAAAGATTTCTCATCCAGTTTTTGATTTCTACTATTGTGGATATACAAAAAATATCCTAGCTTTTCTGCCCACATGGTGATTCGATCTGATAAAAAACTAAAAAATGGGTTTATTAGGTCTGGAATTATAAGAACTATGGACTTGCTCTTTTTGGTTACTAGACTTCTAGCTATGTTGTTGGGCCTATATCCTATATCTTCTGCTGCCTTGATAACTCTTTTTCTGGTCTCTTCGGATATCTTGTGGTTTGTTTTATTTAATACCATTGATACTGTAGTGATAGAAACACCAGCTAGCTTTGCTACATCCTTTATTGTTGGCATAATTACCTCATTAAAACGTTTTACTTAATACTAGTATATCACTATTTTTACACTTGTCAACTATTTATACCTATTAAATTAAAAAATCATTTATTTTTGATGTCCTTAAGTTTTTTAGAATTTATAATAAAAAAAGGTAGACTTGCTAGAAATCTTTGAAGTCTACCCTTAAGTTATTTTTTATTTTAATTTTACTTCCTAAGCTCTTTCACTAGGTTTGAGATGAACTTGAAGTGTGGGTCTTTTGAGTCGTAGGCTAGGTCGTAGAGAATTGTTTCTGTGGATACTAGGACTGCTCCCATCTTTTCGTTGCTCCTAGCTGCCCTTTCTTTTTGGATTTGCTTAAAGGATGCTATGGCATCTAGTGGCAAATATACCTCTAGGCCCTTGTTTAGTAGGCTCCTTGCTGTTTGGTAAACACAGATATGGCCCTCTGCCCCAGTGATGACTACTTTTTTGATCTTTTCTTTTTCTATGAAGTCGATGACTTCTGGTCTTGCTGCATCGAATACGGTTTTTGCTATAAATTGATCTTCGTCTAGTTCTTCTAGAATTCTATCATCAGACCTACCAAGTCCCTTTGGGTATTGCTCTGTTGCAAGGATAGGTTGGTTAAATTCCTTGAAGGTCTTTATTAGGACTAGGGTGTTTGCTATAGCCTCTTCTCCCTTGTCCATGGCCTTCATTAGCTTTGGTTGTTCGTCTACAACTAGGAGCAAGATTTTTTCATCCTCCTTGTAGGTATCACTCTCTTTATCATAACCTTTCATGTAGTATTTTCTGTCTAACTTGTCCATAAGTCCCCCTGTCTATAATTTTTATCCTTCATATACTTATCTAGAGATGACAAGATACCAGCCTTATTTTTTGACCAGTCTGGGTAGGCTATCTTGTCCCTTATCCCATCTCCTGTCAACCTATTTATCACAATATCTTTATCGACTCTCCTAATGATTGCTGCCAAGATTTTTACATAGTCCTCTCTTGTCATAAGGTAGGATAGGTTGTTTTCCTTATAAAAATCTAAAAGCCTTGAATCTTTTTCTACAAAGAGGTTGTGGATCTTGACTCCCCAAAATTTTCTATGGTTGATGTAGTCAACATCTGCCATCCAGTCTTCGTAAGTTTCGTAAGGAAGCCCGACTATAATGTGGACTAATACATTTATGCCCAAATTTTTAAGTTTTACCACAGCCTTATCGAAGACTTCCTGGTCGTAGCCCCTATTTATTAGCTCAATTGTCCTAGGATTGACAGACTGCATACCAAGCTCGACTATGAGAAAAGTTTTTTGGTTAAGGTCAGCTAGTAAATCTAGTACCTCATCAGACAAGCAATCTCCCCTAGTCGCTATGGATATCCCCACTATATCATCTTCTGCTAGGGCCTCCTCATAAAGGTCCCTTAACCTGTGGACTTCCCCATAGGTGTTGGTGAAGTTTTGAAAGTAGGCAAGGTAGCCTTCTTTTCTCCCTGGCTTTGAGAGCTTGGCCTTTTGGTCTCGTATTTGACTAGGTATGGAGAAGTCAGCTCCCAAGGTCCACTCCCCAGTTCCCCTATCTGAGCAAAATATACAGCCTTCATTCGAGATGGTCCCATCACGATTGGGGCAGGTAAATCCTCCATCTAGGGGTAGCTTAATAATTTTCTTCTTGAATTTTCTTTTGAAAAATGAATCTAGGTCATTGTATCTTTTCTTGTTAATTTCCATAGGAAAAATATACTTTATTTTTCAAAAAAGTTTACTGGCAAGGTATAATTATCTTATGATTAAATTAATAGCTATAGATGTGGACGGGACACTCGTTACCCCACTCAAAAGACTTACAAAAAAGAATAAAGCTGCTATAAAAAGAGCCAAGGACCATGGCCTTACCATCACCCTAGTATCTGGTAGGCCCTTTACGGGTCTCTATCCCTTGCTAGAAGAGCTTGAGCTTACTGGAGTCAATTCTTATTCAGTTTGCCAAAATGGGTCTTATATTTTTGATAACAAAGACCAAAAACCAATAGAAAGTATGGGCCAAGGACCGAATGACCTTATAGCTGTTGATAAAATGCTAGATGGCTACAAGCTTGAGCTTGCCGCTATGGATGACTTTGGCTTCTATACCAGGCACAAAAATCCTAGTATCTTTACCAAAATTGATGCCAAAATCTCAAATATCGACCTTAAAGTCGTAGCCTACGAAGACTGGCCAGCTGATAAGGTCTTTGGGAGGTATCTTATCCTTGGTAGGCCATCTGAGATTAAAAGATTTATAAAAAACATGCCAGATGGTTTAAAAAATTCCTACTACCCAGTCCAAACTTCCCCCTTTATGATAGAGGTTATGAATAAGTCTGCCAACAAGGGGGTAGCCATAGAGAAATTGGCAGAGAAACTTGGAGTCGGGATAGATGAAGTAATGGCTATTGGTAACGAAAAAAACGACATCCCTATGCTAGCTAGGGCTGGCTTTTCTGTCGCCATGGCCAATGCAGTAAGGGAAGTTAAGGATGAGGCTGACTTTATAACAAAAAGTAACCTTAGGTCAGGAGTCGGCCATGCCATAGATAGGCTAATAGATAATGACCTTAAGCCTTACAAGTAAGCATACAAAAACCGGTAGTCGCCTACCGGTCTCATTATCTATACTTTTCTTCCTTTAGCTTTTTTAGCTCGTAGTTAATATTTTTCCTCTTGGTAACAAGCTTTCTAAAAACCTTCACCAAATTATTCTTGGCCTTGTTGATATCAACTTCCTTGAGTCTAATATTGGTCCTAAAAACAATATCTGAGAGCTTGCTATTTACTTCCTCAAAACCAGTTAGCTTGGTAGGGAGGGTCAGGCTCTTAGCCAAGTCCTTATCATAAAGCATGAGCTTGGTTCTAAAATCGAGAATCTCAGCTTGAACCCTATCGATATTCTTGTTGACCTTGGAATGTTTGGAATGTCTTAGGGAATTGCCTACAAAATTTCCCCTAAGGATGTCAAGGCCAGGCACACTTGATAGGTCTCTTACCTTCCTTCTATAGACTTCTACATTACGAATTATAGATCTTATCTCCTTGATAAACTTATCAATCTTATCTTTTTCCTTAATTAATTTTTCTTTTTTATCTGCACTATTCATAAAGTCCTCCATATGGATGTTATTATATTTATACCCAAAAATCCAAAAAATTAAAGTTTGTTATCCAAAATATCATTAGTATAGTTATAATATATAAATAAAAGGAAGGTAATAATGTCAAAAATTTTATACTATAACCCTATAGATTTAGATAAATACGAAAGAATTAAAAAAATTGCTGCCAACCGTGGCATTGAAATAATTGAAGTAGGAAAAGATCACATAAACTCCAAGGTGGGCTACCTCCTAGGCCTTGATGGCTTCGATAGCGAAGAAGCCGATATCACTTACGAGGATGCCTTCGACTTTGACTTCGCCCTCTTCGATGACTTTACCAACGAAGAGCTCTTTGGCCTAATAGATGAGCTAAGGGAAAATCAAGCAGCAGTTAGCCACAAGGCTGGCGTTACAGAGAATAATATTAAGTGGACCCTGGGAGAACTCCTTACAGAAAACGACAAGGAAGCTAAGGCCATGGGACTAATTAACAAGATAAATGCCCTCGTAGAAAAAAACGCAGCCTACAAAGAAAAATATGGCGAAGATCCACAAATCAAGGCAATAATTGATGAAATCAACGCCTACTTTGCAAGTGCTGAAATCTTCGAACTAGACCTCGCCAAGGGCCTCTACCTAAGACTCCTAGACGAGACCCTAAGAGTTGAAAAAGAGCATGAATAACTAAGAGCCGGAAGGCTCTTTTTTCTTGTCAAATTTTACACCTAGGCTACAATCCTATAAAGGCTTTACTAAGTATTTGTGAAATCATAAGAAATATTTTCTTAAATATCCTAGCTATTTTACTATTTTAGATAACTAATATAATTAGATAGTAGGAGTATAATTATGGAAAGGAGACCCCTATGGAAGAAAATAATTTTAAAAAATCTCTAGAAAATAATATCGATAAGGCTATTTATAATAAGGACTTTTCGAATATAAGTCAAAATATTAAGGAAAGTCTTGATACTTTTATAGATAAGAAGCTAAATCCTGTAAGTAGCAAGAAGCCTATAAAAAACCCTAAAATATGTAAGCAAAACTCCCCAGAAAAGCTAAAGGCCCATACATACAAACGGGTATCTTTTGGATTATTAACAACCGCAGCTTTTGGAACAATATCCTTGATAGGAGCCTTTAGTCTAGAAGATTTGATGTATATGGTGTTATTTGGAATCTCGGGATTATACTTATTAAAAAAATCAAAATTTTTAGAGAGGATAAGCCATAATTTTGAGAGATTCAAAAAAGAACTCGGACCCAATACCTTTATTCATATAAAAGATCTAGCATCAGCAGTAGGTCAAAATGAAGATAAGACCATAAAGGACCTCTTATATATGATAAATAAGGGATATTTTAAGCAAGGAAGAATAGTTGAAGATGATTCCTTATTTATCCTAGATATACCAACCTTTGACCTATATAAAGAAAGTAAAATGGGCCTAGCCCCATCTAAAGCTATATATAGAGATGATGACAAATCCTACAATAATGCTCAAATGGACAAGATAAAAGAGAGGGCTAAGAAAATAATAACTGCCTCCAAGGCCTCCATAGGCTCAATCGACTTGTGTATTTCTAGAATAGAAAATAGAGCTTTTTTAGAAAAGGTTATAGAGGTTAAAAAATCTATCCAAAATATTACGAATATAATAAAAAGATATCCAGAAAAAGCATATATCTTGAATAAGTTTATTGAATATTTCCTCCCTACAACAGTAAAGCTTATCGAGGCCTACACAGAATATGAAATGATGGGTAGTGATGATAAGGAGATTTTGTCATCCCTAAAAGAGATAGACGAAACTCTAGTAATTATAAATGCTGCCTTTGAAAAAATTTGTCTTGAACTCCTAGAAGATAGGAACATGGATATTAAAGCCGATATCGATACTATGAAATTGCTTTTCAAGCAAGAAGGCTATATGGGAGAAGATTTTAATAAGGAAGACTAAGCTGCTTTCCCATACATAATTTTCTCATATAGAAAAATCCCAGACTTCTCTATTATATAGTCCTACTTATTCTTTACTTAATAATTTTTACAAAAAATCCTCCCGATTAGTTTTTCCTAACCGAGAGGTTTTCTTTTACAATATTTTACTATTGAAAGATTATTTTATTAGTTAAGCTCAGCACTTCCTTCCCATAGGCCGTGGATGTTGCAGTAGCTTAGGGCATAGAAAGTACCATTCTTTTCTGTTTCGATAACGCCTGTTGCTATAGGTGTTGATAGGATGTCTCCTTCACCATGAGCTTTGAATTCGTAGCTAGCTACTTCTACTGGGAATTTAGCTCCTTCTGCTTGGAAGAAAACTTTGATCCAAGAAATGTGGTGTTCTAGTGTGTTAGGGTGAGCTATTTCTGTTCCAATAGCTGCCTTTACTTCTACCTTGTTTCCATCAAGTCTTTGAACTGTTACTTCAGGAACGTGTTTTTCGTTTGCAAAATCTCCAGTTTGTACTGTTTCAGTTAATTTCATATTTATACCTCCATATATAATCTTACAATATTATTATACCCACTTGGTTCAAAATTAATTATATATTTTTGATTATTCTAATATTTTGTCGAGTGGTCTTGTAATTTGTTCTCCACTTTCCATATCTTTGATAGAAACTTGCCTTGAATTTAACTCATCTTCGCCAAGGATTATAACCTTCTTGGCTCCAATTTTATCAGCATAGGTCATCTTCTTTTTGAACTTGCCAGCTTCAAAGTAGATGTCAGCTTCCTTCTTGGCATCTCTTAATATCCCTAGGACTTCTATGGCATAGGAGTTTATTTTTTCATCCATTGGGATTATGAGGTAGTCGGTAAGGCCTTTAGATATTTCTTTTATGAGGCCTAGTTCTTGGAGCTTGTAGAAAAGTCTAGTTAAGCCTATGGACATACCAACTCCTGGTAGGTTTTGCTTGGTGAAGTTTTGGGCTAGGTTGTCATACCTTCCCCCTGAGCAGACTGACCCTATTGACTCGTGCCCATTGATGAAGGTCTCATATACTGTGCCTGTATAGTAGTCAAGCCCCCTAGTTATGGCAAGGTCGATTTTAATATTAGAATCTCCCACTCCAAAGTCTAGCATATATTTATAAACTTTAGATAGCTCATCTAGGCCTTCTTTAAATAAGTCGTTGCCCGAAAAAGTCGCAAGGTCTGCTAAGACTTGGTCATTGGCCTCATCCTTATTAATAAAGTCTATTATTGTTTTAGCCTTATCGGCTGATAGGATTTCAGCAAGGAGGTCATAGGTCTTATCTATGCCAATCTTGTCTTTCTTGTCTATTGTCCTTAGGACCTCGGTAGAGTCCTCTATTCCTAGGCTTTGGAAGAAGCCATTTAGGAGTTTTCTGTTGTTTATCTTGAAGGTGATATCCTCTAGGTCAATTTGGCTAAAGACATCGAGGATTACCCTTGGTAATATGGCATCGTTAATTATAGATAGACTATTGTGGCCAATGATGTCGATATCGCATTGGTAAAATTCCTTGTACCTACCCTTTTGGTTTCTCTCTCCCCTGTAGACCTTGCCTATATGGTATCTCTTGAAGGGGAAATTTAGGTCTTGGAAATGCTCTGCCACGAACCTCGCAAGGGGTACTGTTAGGTCAAATCTTAGGCTCATATCCTTGGAGTCAGATGCTATCTCGAAGATTTGCTTTTCAGTTTCTCCCCCGCCCTTGGCAAAAAGGATCTCATTTTTTTCGATAAGGGGGGTATCTATTGGTAAAAATTGATAGTCACTAAAGGTTTTTGCTATTTTTGCTTTTATGTCATCAAAAACTACTTGCTCCTCGGGTAATAGCTCCATTACCCCTGCTATAGTTGAAGGTTTTACAATATTCATTCGGTCCTCTTTCTTTTTTCTTTATTATATCATATATCTTAGACTGCCATTAGGGATCCCAAATCTTTAAGGTCTAGGTCCTTGGGATAGACTAAGGTAAGTCCCGCCTCATCTGCATTTTCTTTTATTATTTCAAAGGATTTTAATCTTTCAATATCCCCATCAAAGATTAGCCTATCTCCATAAAGCCCGCAAGTGCCTCCTATAAAACCAGTTTCAAAGCCAGGAAGGTCTATATCTTCCCTAGGGAGCAAAATTATTTTAATCTCATCTCTTAGTTTTTTATAAATTCCATAGTCTCCTGTCAAAATCCTATCTCCCATGGGGATGATAGAGCACCTGGTGTAGCCTTGGTTGACCCTAAGGTGGGTCTTATCCTCCATATGGGCTAGGATATGGCTTTCTGTTAGGTCATTATGGATAAAAAAGTCATCTCCCTCGTAGACATTGTAGATGCTATCGTAGGGGTACTTAACTTTTACCGAGTCTCCTTCAATTATCTCATAGGTCGGAAGTTTTTCCCTATAATAGGGAGCAAGGACCTTGTCGACTAGGATTTTTCCATCTCCTAGGGGAAAGATTGATAGGTCTGGGTGGTCTCCTATTGGCTCATAGAGGTTGGGATTATCTATTGTTTCTATAAATTCTATATTTTCCTTGGCTAAAAATTTTCTAAATTCATCTTTAGCCTTGTTTGATATTATTAGCATAGTACCTCTTTGTTATTTGTATACAAAAAAAGCCCTCCTAGGAGGGCTACTTGGAGGCGCCAATCAGATTCGAACTGATGGTAAAGGTGTTGCAGACCTCTGCCTTACCACTTGGCTATGGCGCCATAAAATGGAGCGGATGACGAGATTCGAACTCGCGACCCTCGCCTTGGCAAGGCGATGCTCTACCCCTGAGCCACATCCGCATTAATTATATTATACACCAACTTTGGTTTTTGTAAAGGTTGGTGCCCAGAGGCGGAATCGAACCACCGACACGGGGATTTTCAGTCCCCTGCTCTACCGACTGAGCTATCTGGGCTTAACAGTTACCTATATATAATACTACATAGGTAAGCTGTTGTCAAATATTAATCAAGTTCTAGTCTACCTGTATAGAGTTGCCAGTAGGTTCCCCTTTCCTTCATAAGCTCCTCGTGGCTGCCCCTTTCGATTATTCTCCCATCTTCCATTACCATGATGACATCTGAGTTTTGGATGGTTGATAGCCTGTGGGCTATAACTATAGAGGTTGACCCCTCCATGAGTTTGTCCATGGCCCTAGTTACTTCAATCTCTGTTGTAGTATCTATCGAAGATGTCGCTTCATCTAAGATGAGCATAGGAGGCTTGGAGATGGCAGCTCTTGATATGGAGATAAGTTGGTTTTGGCCATCAGATAGGGATGATCCATCTCCACGAATTTTGCTTTGGTATTTGTCAGGGAGTCTTTTGATAAAGGAGTTAGCTCCAGAAAGTCTCGCTGCATCTTTTATCTCATCTTCACTTGCGTCTAGCTTACCATACTTGATGTTGTTGCCAACGGTATCAGTAAACAAGTTGACATCTTGGAGTACCATACCGAATGCCCTTCTTAGGGCGTCCTTCTTGATATCCCTTACGTCTATGCCATCAATTTCGATTGCCCCATTATCTATTTCGTAGAACCTGGTTATGACGTTGGTAATTGTGGTCTTGCCAGCACCAGTTGAGCCTACGAAGGCTATCTTTTGACCAGGCTTGGCATAGAAAGATATGTCCTTGAGGATTTTGTTTTTGCCATCATAAGAAAAGTCTACGTCCTTAAAGACTATCTCACCTCTTAGTGGTTTGTAGTGGACATCTTCACCATCTTCCCACTTCCAAGCATAGAGGCCTGTTAGATCGTCTGATGATTCAACCTTTCCATCTTCCTTTATTACAACATGGTCTAGGTCAATGATTCCCCTGTCTTCTTCGACTTCCATATCCATCACCTCAAAGATCCTATCAGCTCCTGCTAGGGATTGGAAAACAACATTGGCTTGTTGGGAAATATTTTGGACTGGGTTTTGGATTTGCCTAATATTTGATAGGAAGGCTGCCAAGAGTCCTACTGTAATATAGTCATTAATTGTTAAATATACTCCCAGTACTGTAATTAGGGCATAGAGGATATTAACTGAATTAACTAGGAAGGGCATAATCTTGCCGGCTGTGATTTGGGCCTTGGCTAGGGATTGCCTTAGGTCCTCGGATAGCTCGCCAAATTCTTCGTTGACCTTATCTTCCCTAGAGAAGACCTTGACTACCTTTTGGCCTGAGAGAATTTCCTCATCAAAGCCATGGATTTTGGAAATCTTCTTTTGAGCTTGGGCAAAGTTCTTGCCAGTCTTGATAGTTAGCCTTGATAGGGCAGGAATCATTACCCCAAGTCCTATAAGGAGAATGAGGGTTAGGTTAAAGTCCAGGCTAAACATAACGAGGAGGGTTCCAAAGAAGGTAAGGAGGGACCTTATGATTGTTGGAACTGTATTTGACATAGTCCCAGCCAAAACATCTATATCATTACTAAACCTAGATAGGATCTCTCCGTGCCTGTTTGTATCAAAGAAATTTATAGGTAGGCTTTGGATTTTTTCATAGAGGTCATTTTTTATAGTCTTTATGGACCTTTGGCCAACCCTTACCATAAGTCTAGAGTAGACCATAGAGGTGAGGGCTGATACTAGGTAGATAAAGGCCATCTTTACTACTGCCATCCTTAGACCAGGTAGGTCGCTTTTTAGGATATAGTCATCTATGATTGGCTCTAGCATATTGACACCTATAATTTGGGTTATGGTTGATACCAATACACAGGCCATGACAAGGAACATTTGTAACTTGTAAGCAAAGAGGTAAGCCATGAGCCTTGATAGGGACTTGAAGGATACTTTTCTTCTATATTTGTTTTTTGTCATCTTGTAATCACTCATTGTCATCCCCTCCTTGTGCTTGGATATCGTAAGTTTGCCTATAAATCTTATTTCTTTGGTAAAGCTCTTCGTGGCTGCCAATATCTGCTATCCTGCCTTCATCCATTACTATAATCCTATCAACATACTTAAAGGAAGATATTCTTTGAGAGATAATAATCTTGGTCAAGTCTTTACTATATTTGTTGATACCATCAATAATGGCAGATTCGGTCTTGGTATCGACAGCAGAAGTTGAGTTGTCTAGGATAAGAATCTTTGGCTTTTTGAGGAGGGACCTGGCGATGGTTAGCCTTTGCCTTTGGCCACCAGATACACCACTTCCCCCTTGACCAAGGACAGAATTATAGCCCTCATATCTCTGACTAACAAAGTCGTGGGCTTGGGCGATTTGGGATGCGAGTTTTACTTCTTCATCGCTAGCTCCTTCATCACCCCACCTTAGGTTTTCGGCTATAGAACCAGAAAAGAGAGTGTTTTTTTGGAGGACTATGGACACCCTATCCCTTAGGGTCTTTAGGTCGTAGGATTTCACCTCGTGGCCACCTACCTTGAGAGTACCCTTGCTTATATCATAAAGCCTTGGTATAAGTTGGACGAGGGTTGACTTGGATGATCCAGTAGGACCAAGGATACCTATGGACTCGCCACTTTTTATATGGAGGTCAATATCTTCTAGTTGGTAGTCATCCGAATCTTGCTCATACTTAAAGGAGACCTTATCAAAGTCAATTGATCCATCTTCAAGGTCAAGCCCTTCAATCTTATCATCATTATCTAGGGAAATCTTCCTAGTCAAAACTTCTACCACACGGGATACACCAGGGGAAGCTGACATAAAGGTAGTAAGAACCATATTAAGCCCTATAAAGGCTCCTAGAAGCATGGTGGCATACATATTAAAGGAAATTAAATCTCCTACTCCAAGCCTTCCCTCTATTATCTCAACTCCACCAAAATATGTTATAGCCACAAAAGTCGTAAAGAGAATAATATTTGATATAGGGAAAATAAAGGACATATCTCCATTTGATCCATCATCAAGCCTATAAAGTCCATCATTTTCTACTTCAAACTTATCCATCTCATAGTGCTTCCTTACAAAGGCCTTGATTACCCTCATATTTCTTAGATTTTCTTCTATAACCAAGTTTTGCCTGTCATATTGGACCCTGGCCTTCCTAAACTTAGGAATAGCAAAGGTCGTTATAGTCATAAGGACTGCAAATAATAGGGGCACTCCTATCAAAAATATAAGAGATAGCTTGGCTGATGCCCTAAAGGCTAGGACAAAGGAAAAAATCGCCATAACCAGGGTCTTTATTACAAACCTTGTGGACATAAAGGTGGATTGGGCTAGCATTTGCATATCTGAAGTTATCCTAGTCATAAGGGATGGGACTCCAAAATATTCCAAATCCTCAAAGGCAAAGGTCTGAATCTTCCTAAACTCAGCTTCCCTAGTATTGGCAGCTATACCAGATCCCGTAAGTCCTGCGTTTTTGGTGGCCTGCATTCCACAGTACATTGTTATCAAAGCTATAAATATCATAAGAAGGCCGTATTTGATAGCAAGGCCCAAGTCCTTATTATAAACAGCTGTATTCAAAATTTTTCCTACTAGCATGGGAATAAGAAGTTCAAAAATAGTTTCGAGGGTAGTAAAAATTCTCGATATAAATCTATTCTTCTTATACTTTCCCAGGTAATTTTTAAGGTAGCCAAAGGCCTTATAAAAATCTCTAATTGCCTGCATATTAACTCCTCTCTAATTTTTCATTAAGATAATTTCTTTACTAATAGCCTCTATAAAAAGAGACAGAGATCTCCTTAGAGCCTCTACATTGTCATAGCCCATATAGTCAAAAATCCTCTGGTTTGATTCATCCAGGGCCAATAGAATCTTCTCCGTCTTAGCCTTACCTTCCTCGGTTAAAACTAAGATCTTCTTTCTCTTGTCATCCTTACTTGGTATAAGCTCAACAAGTTTCTTTTCCTTAAGATTCATAATAGAATTATTGATAGTAGTCTTTGGAGCTCTCAGTCTATTACAAAGACTCTTTTGTGTTACTTCTTCCATAAAAGCTATATCTATTAAAATATAGGTCTCCAAGTCATTCAAGGTATAGAGCCTTAGCCTCTTCTTGGCAAGGTGGTTGGCCCTATATAGGCTATTAAAAACCTTGTGCATACACACTTCATCTTCTGTCATAAGACCTCCTTTTTTGGGACTTATATAATATAGTCCCATTTGGGACTTTGTCAAGGACATAAACAAATTTTCTTTGGCAAAGTTCTTTATTTATTCTTGGCTAGACTCCCCTTTACCTCTCCTATATTCTAGGTCATAAATATTTTCTCCCAAGCAAAAGACGAAGAATGAGTGCTCCTCGCCTTATCTTATTTAATAATTTTTTTTAATACTATATCACAAAGACCCTTATAGGTTAAAAATTCCACACCTTCATTTTTAATTTGTAAGGTAGATAATACTATATCCAATTACACTAAGCAAAAAGCCAATTATTTTACCAGGATATTTTTTCTTTGTTTTAGTCGATGATAGGATGGCATCAAAAAAATTATAAAACCTACAAAAGCTAGCATATATCCATAATTAGACTTTAGAAAATTAAAAATATCTACCATAATTATTCCCATTATAATAAGCAATAATTTTTGCTTTTTGATTCTTCTACTATGAATATACTCAAAATCTTATTTATATTAATTTATATTACCCCATGAGGCTCACTCAAGTGAAAAAAATTATTTATACTTGTATAATAGCAGATGAGGTGAAACATGATAGATTATTTAAGAGAAGAAAATATAGATGAAAATTTGATAAGGCAAGTAAAAGTCTACAGGGAAAAGAATAAGGCTTACGAAAATAGAAGAATTAGAAAGCCCCAATATAAATTTTATGGAAAGGAAGTATTAGAAGAGGCCCTAGCAGCTCTCCTTGCTGGGAAAAATCTCCTCCTTACAGGAGCCAAGGCCACAGGAAAAAACGTCCTAGCAGAAAATCTCGCCTATATTTTTAATAGACCAGTATATAATGTATCCATGCACGTAAACACAGATGCCGCAAGTCTAGTAGGTGCTGATACCTTTAAGGATGGAGAGGTTGTCTTTAGGAAGGGACCTATCTACAAGGCAGCAGAAGAGGGGGGCTTTGCTATCCTCGATGAGATAAATATGGCAAAGAATGAGGCGATTTCTGTCCTCCATGCAAGTCTTGACTATAGAAAGATAATCGATCTTGCAGGCTACGACCCAATAGAAATTGACCCAAACACTCGCTTTATAGGAACTATGAACTACGGTTATATAGGAACAAGGGAGCTAAACGAGGCCTTGGCATCTAGGTTTATGATAATCCATGTGCCAAGTATCACTAACGAAAATCTTGATAAGCTCCTAAGGGATACCTTCCCTACTCTTAAGGAAAAATATAGGAAGGCCTTTATAGACCTCTTTGAGAGCTTGAGATTAAAAAGCGAGAATAACGAAATATCATCAAGGTCTGTCGACCTAAGGGGTTTAATTGGTGCAATCGAGACCATGGAGATCGGTCTAAGTCCCTACAAGGCCCTACAAATCGGTCTCGTAAATAAGTCCTTCGATGATTTTGAGAGAGAGCTTATCCTTGATACCCTAAGGTCCAAGATTCCAGAAAATATAGAAGAGAGTATATTCGATGAATGACGATAAGTGGCAAAAGATTCGTGAATATAATGTGATATGGGACTTTGCTAATAACTACAAGTTCCTACCCCAAAAGTCCTTCCCCATGGATCAAAAATACCTAAATATGGTCTATGGAGGGGCGAAGAAGATTTTTGATTTTTCCCTAATCGAATCTTTCTTTACCTATATCAAAAAGGACAATACCTTTTATGATGATTTCAAGTTTATGAC
Organism: Anaerococcus sp.; assembly: GCA_022780515.1. Lineage (GTDB taxonomy): Bacteria > Bacillota > Clostridia > Tissierellales > Peptoniphilaceae > Anaerococcus. Next base: position 50,197 of record JALEUV010000029.1, read on the forward strand.
AGAACTCCTCATCTCCCACCTTGCCTACCTAGACCTAAGGGATGAGAACCTAGTTATAGACTCCGAGAGGATATCCTATGCCAAGAAGATTAGATCCAAGTATGAGCTAAGGGACCCACAAAATATAAGGGAGCAGTTTGAGAAGGCCTACTATGGAAAATTTTTGGGCTACCCCATCGTCGAAGGTGGATTATTTTTAACAATCTACAAGGCCCTCTTTGCTATAGATACTAGGGATACAGCCACCCTAATAGAGGATCTAAATGAATTTTTTGGAAGGCACTTTGCCTTTGCAAGGTCTGCCCAAGATAGGGACAAGTTTGAAAATATGATCAAGGAGAAGAAGGCAAAGAACTTTGACCAGGTCGACACTGAGGAAGAAGAGCTTTCAGAAAACTTTATAGAAGATCAATTTGGTATAGGCTCTGCTGAGTTTTCTGGCAATATTTACTTTGAAGAAAAGAAGCTTGATAAGGACAGAAACCTCATGTTTCTTAATAAGGGAGATGAGACCTACCACGAATCAGCTGAATTTATTGAGGACTTCTATGGTCTGTCTGTTTTAAATAAGGAGAGGGTTAAGGCTATAGAAAACAAGGTAGCCAAGGGCATCCACTTAGGTAAGAAGCTCTACTTTACTAGAGGCGAGTATACCACCAAGGCCAACGCCCTCTTTTATAAGAAAAATCGCAAGAAACTCGCTGATGAAACCAAGGACTTTATAGAAGGCAATAGGGCCATCAACAACAGGTCCATTAACGAGCTATCCATGACTATAAAAAACTCCCTAGCCAACTTCTATGACTACGAAGAAACCTATAAGTCCTTTGGTATAATTGATTCTACCAAGGCATGGAGGGCAGGGACTCTAAATGACTACAAGGTCTTTAAGTACCAAGAAAATAGGGAAGTAAACAAGTTTAAAATTGACCTACTCCTTGACGGATCAGCCAGTCAAATAAAGAGGGCAAAGCTTGTCGCCAACCAGGCCTATATAATAGAAAAGGCCATGGATAAACTAAATATCCCAATAAGGGTTATGTCCTACTCAACCCTTAGGGACTATACAGTCTTTAACCTCTACAGGGACTACGAAGAAAAGGAAAATAACGAAAAGATTTACAACTTTATGGCATCTGGATCCAATAGGGACGGACTCGCCTACAAGGCCATCCACCAAATAATCGACTCCAAGGATCCTACCACCAAAAATATCCTTATAATCCTATCTGATGGCAAGCCAAACGACCTTAGGTCAAATATAAACACTGTCAAACTCTACGACAAGGACCAATATGTAGAAGAGAACGCTGTCGAAGACACCGGCAAAGAAGTAAGAAACCTTAGAGAAGATAACATAACAACCCTCGGAGTCTTTACAGGAGAAGATGAAGATGTACAAAAAGCAAAGCTAATCTATGGGGCTGATTTTTGTAGGATAACATCCATTGAAAACTTCTCTAAAATCGTATCAATCTTCCTAAAAAACCAAATATTTAAGGCCTAGAAATTTGCCAAGAAAAAGCTCCAGATCAAAACTGACCTGGAGGAAATTTTATTCTAGGGGAAAGACTGAGCAAAGCAACGCCCCATCTCCCGTATGGACTCCTATAGCAGGAGTAAGCTCTACTTCTAGATACAAGTCAGCCCCTGCTACTTCATCCATGAGGGCTTCTTTCATCATAGCGATCTTATCTGAGGCTCCAGCCCCACCTATAACTAGGATATACCTATGCTAACTTTTACAAAGATCTTTTATAATCTTAGTAAGCTCTTGGTAGGCTTTTTTCTTGCCAGTAGTTTTCTTAAATAGATGGAACAGATGTGCCTACCTTCCCTCACCCTGTCTAAACTTTTCAAAAAATTCTTCACTTGTTAATTAATATAGGTCTATGTAAGATTCATCTTCAAAATTTATATTGAAGGGATAATTGATATATTATATTGCTTAGCCATAGCTAGGTCGACATTGCACCCAGAATCAGCTATAATCTTTACCTTGTTCATAAATTCTCCTCTTTACTTGTATATTTATTGATTTTTTATTATATCTAGCAATCAATTTATATAATACTACTCTTTTATTTCAAAGACAATGCCCCTTTTAAATTTAATGATGAGGCTTTTATTATCATAGATAAAACTTGGATATTATCATAAGCAAAATAATCCATATAATTTTTGGCATAGAAAAAGCCCGGCTAATCGGGCCTTGTATATATCTTATTATTTGCTAGCTACGTCTAATAGTCTCTTTGTTTGGTGGATTATAGCATTTTCTACATCATTTTTGATTGTATCGTCATTGCCTGCTTGGATAGCTGATACTCCGTAAGGGTTTCCGCCTTGAGCATAGATTGAATCATCTGTATATCCTGTTGGAACTATGATTGATCCCCAGTGCATTGCTGATGTATAAACTGTCTTGATTGTTGATTCTTGTCCACCGTTAGCATTTTGTGCAGATGTGAATGCTGTTACATATTTATTAACTAGTTGGCCCTTTGCCCAAACTCCACCGAGTGAGTCAATGAAGTCTTTCATTTGGCTAGCTATGTTACCAAATCTAGTAGGTGCTGATATAATGATTGCATCTGCCCATACTAGGTCATCTGGAGTTGCAACTTCGATTTCTTTTTCTGCTTCGATTGTCTTAGCCCATGGTGAGCCTTCTCTAACGCCTGATGTATCTCTTAGTTCTGCTACTCTTCTAAGCCTTACTTCTGCACCGTATTCTTCAGCTGTTTTTGCAGCAAGTTTTGCCATTTTTAAGTTTACGCCTGTTTGGCTGTAGTATACAATTGTTAATTTGCTCATGTATTTCTCCTTTACTTATTTTCTTCTCTATTTTCTATTACAATATTATATATAACCAATTTTTGTTTTTATAAACATTTTTTTGTTTTTAGGTCAAAAAAAGATAAGGCCTAGGCCCTACCTTTGATTTTTCTATTTACTTTGTGATATATTTCGTTGACCATGTTCATAACTTCTGGTATCCTTGCAAATAATATCAAGGCCCCATATACTAAGGCTGCTATAAAGATTGATGCAAATAGGCTTATCACTTGACCTGCCCTAGGATTTAAGAAGCTAAAGGATCCCTTGGCAACTAGGGTCATGATGACTGTTATTATGCTTATCTTTATAATAGATATGGCCGAAGATCTAAAGTTAAAGGCACCAAACTTATTTCTAAACCTTATTAGCATAAGAACTGAACCGATAGCTGCTGATGCTACTGTTGCTATGGCTAGACCGTATAGGCCAAAGAATTTGACTAATACAAGGTTAAAGAGGATGTTTAAGCCTTGTTGGATAAGGACAACTACAACCGGGGTCTTGCTATCTCCCACTGCATAAAAGCCCCTATCTATAATATCTATCATGGATTGGAAGATAGTGTTTGGAGCGTAGGTTGCTATAAGGGCTGCCACTATGATTGTATCTTCTTGGCTAAAGGCATTTCTCTCAAAAACTACTGATACTATAGGCCTTGCTAGGACTGCCATTCCCACACTTGCTGGTATTACTAGGAGCATGGTAGTAACTGCCGATGAAGAAATTGCCCTTTTCATTGACTTTATATTGCCAGCTGCTCCAAACTCTGCAATCCTAGGAAAGATAGCTGTTGTTACTGATACAGTTATGATTCCTGAAATCATAGTAAGCATGGTCTTTGAATAAAATAACTTGCTGACTGAAGCCTTACCAAAGAAGGCTGATGCCATGGAGTTATCGATTATAATTGAAATCTCTCCTGCTGCTGACGATATAATAACAGGGATAGCTATTACCATAAGGCTTCTAACATACTTGTTATTTATATCGATTATTTTCTTATGCTTGTAGCCTCGTTTCTTGGCTGCCCTTGGAAAGAGGGCGTATTGGAGGACATTACCAAGCAAGGCTCCTATGATAATGAGGTAAGGATTCTTGGTAATGCCTGTAAGGATGGTAAAGGCTATTATAAAGATGTTCATTATAATACCAGTAATGGCTGGATCTAGGAAGTTACCCTTGAGGTTCAAATACCCCCTAAATACTGAAGAATATAGGTAGCCAAAGACTGCAAACATCATAATCCTTGTATAATTAGTTGCAAGGTCCAGGTAGGCCCCCTCTAGGTCAGGAGATAGAATCTTGGAAAAAGGTCTTGCAAAGACTACTCCTATTATTACAGCTACTGTTCCAAAAGCCATAAGGATATTTACAATATTTGATGTAAAGGCCTCAGCCTCCTTCTCACCCTCTTCGTTTTTGACCCTATTGTATATAGGTATAAAGCCTGAAGCAATCCCCACTGCTACGAAGTTTGCCATTACAACAGGCATAGTATTAGATGTAGTATAAATTGATTTTAGGTCGCCAGCACCTATAAAGGATGCCATAACAGCTTCTCTAACAAAGCCAAAAATTTTAGATAGGATTGTAAGAAGCATTAGCATGATAGTAGTTTGTCCCATAATTACCTCTCTTAATTTGCTTATATTATTATATCAATTTAATCAATAAAGGTAAACAAAAAAGGGAAAGTAAATTCCCCTTGCTTAAATTTTTATTTTTTCACTAGGACACTATCGTCTGGCTTGTCTTCTTCTGGGATATGGTCATTATCATATGGTGATTCATAGATTGACTCATTGGAGAAGGCCTTTAGTGCCTTGGATGATTTTCTCTCATCAACGACAGTACCAGGGCCACCTACA
>JALEUV010000054.1 GCA_022780515.1 Anaerococcus sp.
GTTTCATCGTTCGACTTGCATGTGTTATGCACGCCGCCAGCGTTTATCCTGAGCCAGGATCAAACTCTCATAAATATTTTATGATAGCCTATGATTCAAGCTCTCTCATTTACATCTAGCTTTTACTAAATGCGTGATTTAAAATTCTACTATAATAGTAGATATATCATTGAACCCAAAGTATTGACTTTGGTTGTTGTTTCTATATAATTGTATGATTATCATCTGAGGATGTTAATCTTGGTTCATAGTCGCTTTGTTCCCGCGACTCTTATATAATACCACCTCATTTTGATCTTGTCAAATATTTTTTTGATTTTTTTGAAATAATGACTTATTTTTTCTAAAAACCCTCAAGTGGTATGAATTCATTATACAATCATTTGATTATCTTGTCAAATAAATTATTAATTCATCAAAGACATATGCAAATGACGTACTTCTGTATAATACTACCCTATTTATTGAGTGTCAAGTATTATTTTAAAATTTATATAGACCCAAGTTTACAAGCTTATAAGCTTCTACTTAACTTCATGGAGGCTCTTCTTATCTATCGCAAGAACTGTGTCAAAGACTTCTATAAAACTAGGGTTTTGGGAATGGCTTACGGATATTATTATTTTGCCCCTTATATTTTGGATGATTTTTCCTATTTTAACTTGGTTTTCATAGTCAAGACCTGAGTCCACCTCATCCATTATAATTATAGGCTTGTCTTGGTAGATGGCCCTGGCAAGGTCAAATCTTTTCTTCTCTCCTCCAGATAGTTCATCCTTGCTTATTAGCTCTGATAGGTCATTATTCTTACTCTTTAGCCAATATGATAAGCCCACTTCTTCTAAGGCTAATCTTGCCCTAGCTGGATCTTTGTCGTCTGAAAATAGACTTATGTTATCCATAATACTTGCATGAAAGATGGCTGTATCTTGCTTTATATAAGATATTTTATCGTAATATGATTTTGCCTTAATTATATCTAGACTCTTTTCATTTACCCTTATCTTCTCAGCGACTCCTTCAAAGTTTAGGAGGATTAGGTTTAATAAGCTTGACTTGCCAGAGCCACTCTCACCTACTATTACATATTTTTTATCCTTGTTAAAGGTATAGGAGATATTTTCTAGGACCTTATTCTTCCCATAACCTATGTCTGCCCCAGCTATTTCTAAGCTATCTATATCACAAATTTCCTCTCCTTCATCATCTATCCTAGGACTTTCACTATTTATGTAGGCTAGGATATCATTAAAGACCTTCTTGCCTGCTACCATATTGCTATAAGCATCAGATATGGTTTGGATAGGACCTGCTATAGTTCTCATAAGGGTTGTTATTGCTATAAGGGAAGGAAGTGTAAGCTTATTCATATAAACAAAGACTCCTCCTATAACCCAGGTTCCTGAATATAAGATATTACCCAAACCATAAGAAACAGCATAGGTTTTTCTTATAGAAGTTTCATAGTCTATAGTCGTATCGGTTAATTTATCACCACGAGCATACAAGATGTCTAGGAAGGCCCTTCCTAGATTGGATACCTTTATGTACAATAAATTGTCTAGGTAATCTCCAAAATCTCCTAAGAATTTATTTTTTGCTTTAAGCTGGATATCCTTTTTACCCTCTAGGATTTTCTTACTAATAAAGGGTGATAGGAGGGGAATAAAAGATAAAACCAGCATAATAAGGGTTAGAGAAGATTGGATGGAAAAGGCTGATAGTAATGAGAATACAAAAAACGAACCAGATAGAAACAAGGATATGGCATGCTTTACATATAGCCCTCCTGTCTCCAAGTCATTTATTATAAGCTCATTTGCCCTTGCCTTGTAGTCGACATTTACTAGGTAGGTCTTATCCCTATTTACCTTGGCAAGTATGTCCTTCCTCAAATCATTTACTATCCCGTTAGTTAGCTTTGATATGTATTTTCGGGGTAGGTAGTCAAAACATGCATCTAGTATAAAAAAAGGAACTGAAAAGGCTGCAATAAATAAAAGCTTTTTAAAATTTCGATCCATAGCATAAGTTGTTAGTCGCTGATATACAAAAGCAGTACCTGCTATTATGCTAGATGCTATAAGAGATATTATAATATAAACTA
>JALEUV010000080.1 GCA_022780515.1 Anaerococcus sp.
CACCAACTTCAACGAGATTATGAACAACTAAAAGACTGGAAAAATAAGCTAGAAACTTACCAAGAACACCTAAAAATAATGGGAAACTACAGAAACTCCTATTCAAAAACAGACCATGATGCAACCTTCATGAGAATGAAAGAAGACCACATGAAAAATGGTCAATTAAAGCCAGCCTACAACATCCAACTGGCAAGTACCTCAGGCTTCATCATAGGAGAAAATGTATCCCATCACCCATCTGATATGTACACCCTAAAACCATTCTTAAAAAAACTACTTGCAAACTATCCAAACAAACTAGACAAAATAGTTGCAGATGCAGGATATGAAAGCGAAGAAAACTATGTATACCTAGCAGAAAACGAGCTAACATCATACATAAAACCCTCGAACTACGAACAATCCAAAACACGAAAATATAAAAAAGAACAAGAATTTAGGGAAAGTCTAATCTACGATGAAAGTCAAGACAAATACATATCAGAAGAAGGTAAAGAATTCATAAGAAGCAATGACAGATACAGAAAAAGAAAAAGTGGATATGTAACAACAACGAAAGTCTACAGATGTTTCAATTGGAACAAAGATGGCCAAAAAACAAAAGGAATCTACATAGCAGAAACCTTCCAAAAATATAGGAAAGAATCCTTAGAAAACATAAGGTCATCCCAAGGAATAGAAGAAAGATTAAATAGATCAATCCAAGCTGAAGGAGCTTTTTCTAAAATAAAGTCAGGACTAAACTACAACAGATTCCACCATAGGGGAAAAGAAAATATAATAAGTGAAATATGTCTTTTATCAATAGCACTAAACTTAAATAAATTAGCATCCAAAATAGAAAATAAGAACTTAGAAATCATAAAATACAAGGTTGCTTAATAAAAAATATTAATTTCATAAGCTCTATTAAGTGAGCCTATTTTTAAGAAAAATGTGGAAAAATTTATTCTTATACTAAAAACTTCTACAAAAATTAATGGCTTGATACAAATATACAAGAAAAAAGTGATGAGCAGAATAGATTTACATATTCTGCAACATCACCCCTCTTAACATCATCTAGATTGTATATCAAAATATAATAACGAATATTGGACTAGACTAATTTACACAATATTAAGGACTTGACTAAAAAGCCATCAAGAAATACAGTAAATAAATTAATAATAAACAATACATAAGTCTAAACTTATAAGCCCCATAAAATTTTATTATTTTACTTTTTACAAGGTCTGTTTTATATTATAAATATAGATAGAATTTAAAGGAGTAGTAATGAGTGATTATAGATTAGAACATGACAGTATAGGAGAGATTCAGGTTAGTAAGGATGCTTATTATGGCGCAAATACTGTAAGGGCTAGGGAGAATTTCCGTATTACTGGTTATATGATGGATAGTAAGTTCCGTGATGCTATTGTAGAGGTTAAGAAGGCCTGTGCTATAGAAAATGAGAAGGTGGGACTTATATCTGAGGAAACTAGGGATGCTATCGTAGAAGCTTGTGATGAGATGCTTGAGGGCAAGTATATAGAAAACGTTATTGTAGATCCTATTCAAGGTGGAGCCGGAACATCTTTTAATATGAATATAAATGAAATTCTAGCTAATATTGCTAATGTTAGCTTAGGTGGAGGGCTTGGTGTATATGATCGTGTTCACCCTAATGATGATGTCAATAAGGGTCAGTCTACAAACGATGTTATTCCTACATCTGGTAAGATTGCCCTTATTAGGTATTTTGAAGAGTTGAAGGCTGAAAGTGAAAGGCTTCTTGCTTCTTTTGAAAATAAGGCAGAGGAGTTTGCTGATATCATAAAGATGGGACGTACTCAACTTCAAGATGCCATTCCCATTAGTTTAGGTCAGGAGTTTAGGGCTTATAGCCAAGTTATTAGGAGGGATATCAAGAGACTTGACCTTGCTATTAAGAGCTTATCTTCAGTCAATCTCGGAGGCACTGCTATTGGTACAGGTCTTAATGCTGATATTACGTATGTAAATGAGATAGTTGGTCTTTTAAGTGAGATTACCGGTATAGATCTTGTCCAAAATCATGATTTGATAGATGGAACTCAAAATTTAGATTGTTTTGTCTATGCATCTTCAATTTTGAAGACTTTTGCCGTAGACTTATCTAAGATTTCTAATGATCTAAGGCTTATGTCATCAGGCCCTCAATCAGGTGTGGGCGATATCAAGCTCCCAGCTAGACAAGCAGGATCTTCTATTATGCCAGGTAAGGTTAATCCTGTTATACCTGAGGTAGTTAATCAAGTTGCCTTCTCAGTTATTGGAAATGATATGACAGTTGCTATTGCGGTGGAGGGTGGCCAATTGGAGCTAAATGCCTTCGAGCCTGTTATTTTTTATAAGTTATTTGAATCACTTAAGACCTTAAAAGGAGCTATATATACATTGAGGGTTAATTGTCTTGATGGAATTGAGGCCAATAGGGAAAGCTTGCAAAGAAGAGTTGAGCAAAATATTGGCTTGGTAACAGCCATAGCACCTCATATAGGTTATGAGGCTTGTTCATATATAGCCCACGAGGCCCAAAGGACCGGAAAGAGTGTAAGGGAGCTTGTTCTTGAGAAGAACTTATTAAATGAAGATGAGTTAAGTAAGATATTAAACTTTAAGGAAATGACTAAGCCTGGCATAATCGATGAGGAGCATTTAAGTAAAAAAGATAGGTCAAAATAAGAGCTTATTAATTGTAATCCCCTAGGAGTATAATTTAAGTAAATGATTATAATATTTAGAATTTGTATGAGCATGTAAGGCTTAATGAAGAGTAGGGGTGGGATTTATGGCAGATACTGATTATGAATATATAACGGCAATACTTGAGGCAGGAAATATCACCAAGGCAGCTAAGAAGCTCTTTATTTCACAAAGTGCCTTGAGCCAATATATAAAAAGGATTGAGGAAAAATTTGGGATAGAGATTATAGATAGGGATTATTCTCCTCTAAGACTCACAGAGGCAGGAGAAATTTTCTATGAGAGTTTGGAAGAGATAGCCTCTATTGAAGAAGAAGCCTTGAATCAAATTGAAGAGTTAAATAAATTGCAAAAGGGAGAGATAGTAGTAGGTTGTACTGATTATTTGGAGTACAGCCTCTTATCCAAGGTCCTAAAGGGTTTCAATAAGACCTACCCAGGCATAGCCATAAAGCTTTTGGAGGGCAAGACCTCAGAGCTTAACCAGGCGGCCCTAGTGGGTAAGTGTGATTTCTCTATTTCTTATGCAGCTTCACCCAAGAATGAACTTACCAATATCAAGTTATATGAAGAAGAGGTATATGTAGCCCTAAATCGCAATAATCCTGCTGTGGCTAATATGGATATAGTCTATCCTCAAGTAGAAATACCTACTATAGATGCTAAAAAATTAAAATACAACAAGATAATAGGGACCAAAAAGGGGCAAAATCTCCGCTATATTTTTTCTCAAATAAATAAGTACACAGACAATACCCTGGAGACCATCCTAGAAACAGATTCTATGTATTTAGCTAAAAAATTTGTAGCAGAGGACCTGGGGATTTCTCTAGTTCCTGCCAATATGGCAAGGGATAATACGCTCGAGGAATGTGTTTTTGTAAAAATCTCACCTCAACTAAATAAGAGAACAATAATGATCCATTACAATGCTACAAGAAGGCTCAAAAAGCCAGCCAAAATATTAATTGATATGCTAATAAATTATGCTAAGGAAAATTTTGATAAAGGAGGAAGAAATGGATTATAGACAGGAAAAAGACTCTTTGGGTTATGTAGATGTGCCTAGTAAGGCCTACTGGGGAGCACAAACCCAAAGATCCTTAGAGAATTTCCCAAAAGATTCTGAACTAATGCCTGATAGTCAAATAAAGGCTCTGGTTTTATTAAAAAAAGCAGCAGCCATTACTAATTTTGACTTAAATAAAATAGATAAAGAAAGAAAAGATCTAATAGTCTATGGAGCTGATGAGATACTAGCAGGGAAGTATGACGATCAATTCCCTCTAAGTGTTTGGCAAACAGGCTCTGGTACTCAGACTAATATGAATGTAAATGAAGTCATAGCCCACATAGGAAATAAAAAACAAGGGAAAAATTTACTTCATCCAAATGACCATGTAAATATGGGCCAATCATCAAATGATACCTTCCCAACTGCTATGCATATATCAACTGCAATTAATCTTAGAGAAAAATTGTATCCAGCAATTGAGAAATTTATAGATCAACTTAAAGCTCTAGAAGAAGCAAATAAGGAGATAATTAAGACTGGTAGGACCCACCTCCAAGATGCAACTCCCCTTACCCTGGGCCAAGAAATATCTGGTTGGCTTACAATGGTTGAGAGGGATTATGAGATGATAAGAAGTGCAGAAAACCACTTACATAGACTTGCCATAGGAGGCACTGCTGTCGGCACTGGTGTTAATACCGAGAAGGACTTTGGTGATAGGGTAGCTAAGAAGTTAAGTGAATTTACTGGCCTTGAATTTACTTCTGATACCAACAAATTTTATCAACTAGCTTCTAAATCTGCCTTGGTTATTGTTCATAGCAGTATCAAGACATTGGCTAGCGACCTTTATAAAATCGCGTCTGACATTAGGTTTTCATCTTGTGGACCTAGGTGTGGGATAGGAGAGCTAACCATCCCATCCAATGAACCGGGTTCATCAATTATGCCTGGTAAGGTCAACCCAACCCAGGTTGAGTCTTTGACAATGGTATGTATAGAAGTCATAGCAAATGACCTAGCTATAGCAATGGCAAATACCCAAGGGCAGATGCAACTAAATGTCTATATGCCACTAATTATTTACAAGATGGACCAATCCATTAACTTATTAGCAAAATCCATGGTTTGTTTTACAGAAAAGCTCTTAGTGGGTCTAAAGGCAAATAAGACTAACATTGAAAAAAATTTGGAGAAGTCCTTGATGCTAGTAACAGCCCTATCACCTCACATAGGCTACGATAAGGCCTCACAAATAGCTAAAAATGCCTACAATAAGAACCTAACCCTCAAGGAATCTACCCTTGAGCTTGGATATTTAACAGAAGAAGACTTTGATAAATTTATGAAAATTGAAAATATGATATAGGAGATATTATGAAAAATGTATTTGAAGAAGCTCTTAAATTACACGAGGAACTAGAAGGAAAATTATCCACAGAATTGAAAACAAAACTTGAAACAAAAGAAGACTTATCGCTGGTGTATTCGCCCGGAGTTGCGGAGCCTTGTAGAAAAATTGCTGAGAATGTAAATGATGTTTACAAGTACACAGGAAAGGCCAATACTATTGCTGTAGTATCAAATGGTACAGCAGTTTTAGGGCTTGGAGATATTGGCCCAGAAGCAGCCCTTCCAGTTATGGAGGGGAAATGCTGCCTCTTTAAGAAATTTGGTGGATTAAATGCTATTCCTCTAGTAATAAATACTAAGGATGTTGATGAAATAATTAATTTTGTAAAACTTGTATCTCCTGGACTGGGTGGAGTTAACCTAGAAGATATCAAGGCGCCAGAGTGTATAGAAATCGAAAGAAGACTCAAGGAAGAACTTGACATACCAGTCTTCCATGATGATCAACACGGTACAGCCATAGTAACCATAGCAGCCCTAATCAATTCTCTAAAACTCGTAGGCAAGAAGGCAGAAGATTGTAATGTAGTAATCTCTGGAGCAGGAGCTGCAGGATCTTCTATAATCAATATGCTAAATGATCTGGGTATTAATAATATCTATGCCTTTAACTCTAGAGGAGTTATCAATAAGGCCCACAAGGATGAATATAAGAACGACCTATACAAGCAATTAGCTATGGTTACCAACAAGGATTCAGAAGATCTTAGCATAGAAGAAGCTATGGCCAAGGCTGATATCTTTGTAGGGGTAAGCGTTCCTAACAAAATTACCAAAGAAATGGTCAAATCAATGAGAACTGACCCTATAATTTTTGCCATGGCAAATCCTGACCCAGAAATAACCTATGACGATGCCAAGGAGGCAGGAGCTAGAGTTGTTGGAACAGGTAGGAGCGATTTTCCAAACCAAGTCAACAATGTCCTTGCCTTCCCAGGATTATTTAAGGGTGCCTTGGATGTTCATTCAAAGAAAATATCTGAGTCAATGAAGTTTGCAGCAGCATCTGCCATCGCTTCACTAATATCAGATGAAGAATTGGCAGAGGACTATGTCATCCCTTCACCATTTGACCCAAGAGTTGCAGATGTTGTATCAGTGGCTGTAGCTCAAAAAGCAAAAGAAGAAAAGCTAATACGTGATTAATACGGAGAATCTGTCCTTGGGGGCAGATTTTCTTTTGTAAAATTGTTTCTCATAGGCTTATTCGGGTATATATTTGTATATAGGATTATATTTAAAATAAATATTATTAAGGAAGGAGTTATAATGAATAAAACAAATGACGGTTTTTCACTAGGTTCACTCATATTAGGTATCTTATATCTATTTGCAGGCTTCTTATCAATAAGAAATCCCCTAGCATCAAATGCCTTTTTGGTTGGACTTATAGTTATGACAGCAATTTTTGATGGAATTTTTGAAATAGCCCTAAGAAATAGGATTAATAAATATTTCGGCAGGGGTGGAGGATTCTTGCTATTTACAGGAATAGTAAACTTGATCCTTGCAGCATTAATCTTATTTAACTTTACATCTTCTGTAATAGCCCTACCTTGGGTCTTTGCAATTTATATTATTTTTACATCAATTACTTCAATTATAAGATCTTTTGCAACAAAGGAAGTATCAAATGGTGTTTTCTGGGCTCAAGTAATACTTAATATCTTGGGAATAGTCCTAGGAGTTATGTTAATTAAGAACCCACTTGCATCATTCTTTACAATATCAACACTAATTGGGTTTTACTTTTTCCTTGCAGGAATCAGAAATATTATCTTTGCATTCTAGAAGGACTTATCCCTTGGCTACCGCTGGGGGATTTTTTGATAGGGACTTTTAAAATTTTGTTTTTTAATTTATAATTAAATAATGACAAAGATAAAGGAAGGCTTATGAAAAATACTAAAAAAATATTGTTTCTATTAGTAGGAGGACTCCTCTTGCCAGATGTATCCTATGGATCTTCTGATATAGTTTATTATAATATGAAGGACCTGGACAAGGTGATTACTGAGGCTGGTATGGACTATGATAGGGCAGAGGTTTTAGAAAGAAAAAAAGACCACTTGGAAGGACTATTAGAGGGTGAAGATGAGGTTAACCTCAAAGAAAGTCCAAGTGATGAGGAAGAAGTCCTTGATAATGGTGAGGAAGAAATCGTGAATGAAATTCCCAAGGTAGAGGTATATGACAAGGTAGTAGATATAAGTGAATATCAAAATCCAGTGGCCATAGACTACGATGCCCTCTCTTCTGAAATAGGGGGAGCCATAATTAGGACTAGCATTAGGGAGAAGGATACGACCCTAAGTAAGGATAAGGAAATAGAAAAGCATTACGAAGAGCTAAACAAAAGAAATGTACCTATAGGCTTCTACCACTATTCAAGGGCAGTCAATAGGCTAGAAGCCCTAGAGGAGGCAGACTTTGTCCTAAATATTATTAGAAATAAAAATGTATCCCTCCCAGTCTATATTGATATAGAGGATAATGATAGGCAGGCCAAGGCTTCAAGGGAAGATATATCCGAAGTTGCAGATGCCTTTTCCATGGCCATGAGAAGAAATGGCTTTGTTGGAGGAATATATTCTTATCCCTACTTTGCAGATACCTACTTGAGCGAAGAAGTCAGAGAAGAAAATGAATTTTGGATAGCTGATTGGAATGGTAAGGCAAGGTCTAGCTACAATACAACTTCTTATGATAGCTGGCAATATAGCTCCAAGGGCGGCATCAAGGGTTATAACTATGATATTGACAAGTCAATTCTCTTTAGGGACTATCCTTTGATGATAAAGGGAACTAGCAAGAATACCTACCTAAAGATTGCCAGAGAAGTTATAGAAGGCAAGTGGGGCAATGGCAAGGTTAGAAGAAAGGCTCTAACCTACGCTGGTTATGACTACACTATAGTCCAAGCTATGGTAGATAAGTTAATAAAGGCAGATAAAATATAGGGCACGTGATTTTTAACTTGCATATTTTTATAAAAATTATACAATTTATAATATAATTCAAATACTTTAGGAGATGTTATGGCAGAATTCAAATATGAAATTGTAGAAAATTTAGGAATCTTATCAGATAATGGTAAGGGTTGGACAAAGGAACTAAACCTAGTTTCTTGGAATGAAAGGGAACCCAAATATGATATTCGTGATTGGAATGATGATCATTCTAGGATGCGCAAGGGTATTACCCTAACAAGTGAAGAAGCTGAAGTTTTGAAAAATATCTTAATTGACGAATTTAATAAGTAGGAATGATTGCCCCGTAGGATCATTAACTTATCCTATGGGGATTTTTTATAGAATTATTTAAGCAGGTGAGGTGAAATAATGAAAGATAGCTTTGGCAGAAGAATTAACTACCTTAGAATATCTGTTACTGATCTTTGCAATTATAGATGTAAGTACTGTATGCCAGAAGATGGTGTTACCAAAAAGGGTAGGAGCGAGCTTTTAAGCCTTGAAGAAATATACTATATTAGCCATATCTTTGTAGAAGAAGGGGTAGATAAGATAAGGATAACAGGAGGAGAACCTTTACTTAGGAAGGGACTAGTGAACCTAGTCGAATCCTTGGGTCACCTTGAATCTGTGAAGGACTTATCCATGACCACCAATGCATCCCTCCTTTCTGATAAGGCAGTTAAGCTAAAACAGTCTGGACTTGATAGGGTAAATATTTCTCTAGATACCCTAGATAAAGAAAAATTTCAGGCAATATCTGGTGGAAACTTGGACGATGTTATTGAAGGAATCAAGGCAGCAAATGAGGCTGGCCTTGGTATAAAGATAAATACAGTTCTCCTTAAGGGAATAAATGATGATGAAATCGATGATTTTTTGAATTTAACCAAGGATTACCCGATAGATATTAGATTTATAGAACTTATGCCAATAGGACCAACAGCATCCTACGCTAGGGATAAGTTCCTAAATGGAGATGAAATTATAGAGACCTATGACCTTAGAAAAATTAAAAAAGATGATCCAAATTCTCCTGCTGACCTCTACAAAATCGATGGAGCTCTGGGTAGGATTGGTTTTATAAAGGCCATGTCTCACAAGTTTTGTGGAGCTTGCAACAGGATTAGGCTAACAGCAGATGGCTACCTAAAGCCATGTCTTCATAGTGACAAGCAAGTTGATATCAAAACCCCTCTAAGAAGGGGAGAAGATATAAGAGCTTATATAAAAAAGGCCTTGGAGATAAAGCCCTACGACCACAAACTTTTGGAAGGTAAGAGCATAAAAAGATCTATGAATAGGATAGGAGGATAAATGTTTACCCATCTTGATGAAAATGGCAGAGGCCAAATGGTAGATATATCACAAAAAAGCGTAACTATTAGAAAGGCTGTAGCCAGGGGAGATATTAGACTAAAAGAAGAAACAATAGAAGCAATAAAAAACGAAAAAATAAAAAAGGGAGATGTCCTAGCCATAGCCCAAGTAGCAGCCATAAATGGAGTTAAGGCAACATCAACCCTTATTCCTATGGCCCATCCTCTCTTGCTAAATGGTATCCATGTAAATTTTTCCTTTGAGGATAATCTTTTATATTGTGAGGTTGAGGTAAAGTGTCAAGGAAAAACTGGAGTTGAGATGGAGGCCCTGACAGGAGTAAGTGCAGGTCTACTTACAGTTTATGATATGTGTAAGGCTATGGATAGGTCAATGACTATAGAAAATATCCACCTAGTTGAAAAAACTGGAGGCAAGTCTGGCCACTTCCACCATGACAAAAAAGAAGAAAAAATCTATGACTATGCAGTTGTCATAGCTAGCGACACCAGGTCTTCTGGAGAAAACCAAGATAAGTGTATAAATGTCTTTAGGGAAGTTATGCCCGATAACTATAACTTGGTTTATACAAATATAGTCCCTGATGAGAAGGAAGTTATAAAAGATGAGCTAATAAAGCTTTCAGATAAGAATATTCCTCTAATCTTTACCTCTGGTGGGACAGGCTTTAGCAAAAGAGATGTAACACCAGAAGCAAGTAGGGAAGTTTTTGATAGGGAGGCAGAATCTATCTCAGATGCCATAAGACTTTATTCTAAGAAAATCACCAATACTTGGATGCTATCAAGGGCCACATCTGGAATTAGAAAGAAAAGCCTCATAATAAACCTTCCAGGAAGTCCTAAGGCTGTTAAAGAGAGTATCTATGCAATCATAACAAGTCTAGGCCATGGCCTAGATGTACTAACAAATGAAAGATGGGAGCACTAATGGCAAAAGTTACATCAATTAACAGGTCTGATACTAAGGGGGTCGTAAAAATTCCCCAAGAAGAAGGACTCTTTATAGAAGATTTTGGCCTAAAAGATGATGCCCATGCTGGCAAGTGGCATAGGCAAGTAAGCCTACTGGCTGAAGAATCCATAGCCAAGATGAAAAAAGCTATTCCAGATCTTAAGGAAGGCGACTTCGCAGAAAATATCACAACAGAAGGCATAAGCCTTTACACCCTACCAGTCGGAACAAGACTCAAAATAGGAGAAACCATCCAAGAAGTAAGCCAAATAGGCAAAACCTGCCATAAGGGTTGCGCTATAAAACAAAAGGTAGGAGAATGCATCATGCCAAATGAAGGAATATTTACAGTAGTAAAAAAGGGTGGACTAATAAAAGTCGGGGATGAGATAGAAATAATAGAATAGAAAAAGATCTTGGGAAATACTAAGAATTTTAATAAGTAAGCTTATTGGATAAATATTGTTCATTAAGCTTTTTTTGTCCAATAATATATCTAGTCAAATAAAAAAATAAAGTAAAAGACCTTGACAGAATAAAATCCATATATTAATATATTACATAACATAGGAAAACGCCTTGCAAAATATTTATATAAGTTCACATAAGGGGTGGACGTATCTATTGACTACCTATAGTCTAGCTATAAATTAAAACATATACTTATTATGCCTGTATCTCTGTAGTTTTGGAAGTATATGGATTAGCTAGATTGTAGGTTTTTTAATTGCGTTTTTCAAAAAATAAAGGAGGCGAATATGAAAGATAAAATTTTTAGTGAAAAACAACAGGGATTAATGAAAAATTTATTTGGGATGACAAGTAATACTAATGCTAGGACAGAAATTATAGCAGGTATTACGACATTTATAACCATGGCTTACATACTTATAATAATACCTCTTACAATTTCTGAACCCTATGCGTTTATGGGTGATGAGGCAATGGCAGAAAAAGTAGCCAATGCTTCTTTTATAGGAACATGCCTGACTGCCTTTGTAGGCACTTTCTTGATATCCATATATGCAAAGCTCCCCTTTGCCTTGGCTTCAGGAATGGGACTTAGTGCTTTTTTAACTTATACAGTTATATTGGGTATGGGCTATACTTATAACCAAGCTCTTGTGATTGTCTTTATTTCAGAAATATTATTTATATTTTTGACAGCAATAGGACTTAGGGAAGCTATTATAAGTGCAATACCCATATCTATCAAAAATACAATGACACCTGGTATTGGATTATTTATAACAATAATAGGTTTAAAGAGTGCAGGTATAATTGTAGGTAATGACGCAACTTTGCTAGCTATGGTCGACTTTTCTAAATGGTCTGATCCAAATACAGATACTACCTTAGTCAAGTCTGCCTTGCTGGCTTTTATTGGACTAATAATAATCGGAGTGCTAAACTATAAGAATATTAGAGGATCTATCCTAATTGGTATAGTTATTACAACTATTATAGGAATTCCTTTGGGTCTTACTAATATAGAGGCTTTTGACTTTAATATAGGGGTTAAATTTAAAGATTTCTTTGATGTATCATTTTTTAACCTAGATTTTAGATCCTTGTTTAGTGGAGGAGATATTTTTAAAAATCTCTTTACGATTTTCATGCTTGTAATTAGTTTTTCTTTGGTTCATATGTTTGATTCTTCAGGAACATTACTCGGAGCTTTTAAGCAAAGAAATATGTTAGATGAAAATGGAAATGTTAAAAAATTAAGAAAGGCTTTGATATCGGATGCTATCGCTACAAGCATTGGCGCCTTGATGGGAACTTCGACAGTTACGACAGTTGTAGAGTCGAGTGCTGGAATTGCAGAAGGAGGTAGAAGTGGACTAACTTCATTTACCACAGCTATGTTATTTTTATTAGCATTGGTATTTGCTCCTTTTGTAAATATAATACCCTTGGCAGCTACAGCACCAGCTTTAATGTATGTTGGAATCCTTATGATGTCAAATATTAAAGACGTAGATTTTTCTAATCCAACTGATGTGATACCAGCATTTATCACTATAACCTTTATGCCATTTACATATTCTATAGCAAATGGTATTGTTATGGGGCTTATAAGCTATTGTTTATTGAAAGTATTTTCTGGCAAGGTAAAAGAAATTAGTCCACTTACAGCTGGATCTATGGCGACCAATAATCCTCCTGATGTTTGTGGGTCGTAGAGGACTTCTTCCAAGGCAAAGTCATCTACTTGGAATTCTACCTTCTCCTCCATAAACATCCTATTTCTTTGCCCACCCTTTGTAAAGACAAATTCGCTTGAAGCCTTCTTGGCTCCATCTAGGATAGGGATCTCATCTGCCTTCAAGATTGCCGTATACTCATCTGCTAGCATCTCTCCTAGATGACCCAGGAGGGAAAAGCCAGTTATATCTGTAGCAGAAGAAATATCATAGTCTATTAAAATATCCTTGGCATACTTATTTAAGCTAAGCATAGAAGAAATAGCCTTATTAAATTGCTCATGACTGGCAAGCTTTACATTATAGGCATTGACTACTAAGGTTACTCCAAGCTGCTTTGTTAGGATTAACTTATCACCAACCCTTGGGGTAGAATTTTGCCAAATCTTTTTTGGATTGGCCTTGCCTATTACGCTAAGGCCATATTTTACCTTAGGGTCGTGGATAGAATGACCTCCAACCAGGGAGGCTTGAGCTTCATTTACCTTGCTAGCTCCACCCTGAAGAATTTTCTCAAGACTACTTATCTTCCCTTCTTCTGGAAAGGCTACTATATTAAGAGCACATATTGGATCTGCCCCCATAGCATAGATGTCAGATAGGGCGTTGGCTGCTGCTATTTGACCAAAAACATAGGGATCACTAACCATAGGAGGGAAGAAATCAAGGCTAGTTATGATAGCTACATCGTCACTTATTTTTATAACTGCGCTGTCATCCTTGGAATCAAATCCTACAAGGATATCATCCCTCTTAAATTTTGGAATAGCTTCCAAGATCTCATCCAAACTCCCTGCAGGAATCTTGGCATTGCAACCACCGCAGACTTCTAATTGAAAATCTGTCATAGTACCTCCTAAATTATTTTCTAAAGCTATTATATCACATATTAGTTCCTAACTTAAAGTAAGTAATAAAATATTCAAATTAGTCTTTACATATTAAAATTTATATGCTAAACTTAGATTAGTAATATGTTACATACGATAACTATGAAAAGCTTTTAAATTAAATAGTCATTAATATCAAATACAATATTTAATCCAAGGTCTACCAGTCCAACCAGGCAATATGCTCACAGTAGGAAGGGCAAATAAGGCCTACCTAGTAGGAGTACCAGGAGCATCAATCCATGCTAAATTCACAAGCTTTGATATATTTTTGCCTAGGATATTTGCAGGAATAGACCTCAAAAAATCTGACTTTACCGAGATGGGTGAAGGGGGCTTATTAAAAAGCTAAGGAAAATGATATGATCTTAGATATAGAAGATAAAGACTTGGAAGAAATTATAAAAATAAGACATGATATCCATGCCCATCCTGAGATTTCTGGTAAAGAGTTTAGGACGACAGAACTAATAAGGGATTTTGTAAAATCCCTAGACCATGTGGAAGAGATTCCCATGCCTATAGATACGGGAGGAGTTTTTAAATTAAAAACGAGCTAGCTATCTAGTTCGTTTCAGTCTTATCTTCACTTCTTAATTTTTCGTCCTTGTATATTTTCTTAAATATTTCTAGGGTGTCATTCCAATTTGCTAGCAAGGCGTCAATACTTGCCCTCAAGTCCCTTTTTCTCAGATTTTCTATTATAAGCTTATGAGCATCGTAGGTTCTTGAGTTTTCTTGGATTTCAGCATAATAGAAAATTTCCATCCTTTGAACCTTGGTCTTTAAATTTTCTATGACTGGATAAATCTCGTTGTTTTTTGACATATCGATTATCTTTTTATGAAAAATATTGTCTAGTTGGATTTTTTCTAATAAGTCTTTGTGGGTATCTATAGCATTGATATGCTCATTTATATCTTCTAGCTCATCGATATCTGCATCACTCATATTATCAAAAGCATGACTAAGGGCCAAGCATTCTAGGGTCGCTATCATTGGGTAAATATCTAAGGCTTGTTTGATATTGATAGGGGCAACCATTGTCCACCTATTTGCCTTGGAGATTATTAGTCCATCATTTTCTAGTCTAAGTAGGGCTTCCCTTAATGGAGTTCTAGATATGCCAAGCTTTTCTGACAAAAACTTGATATTAATCTTCTCCATGGGTTTAAGCTCCCCTGTAACAATTAATCTATTCAATCTATCGTAGGCCTCATCCTTTATAAAGACCCTCTTGATTTTGTTTTCTTTCATATAATTATTAATATCTGACATGATAATATAAGTTATGTACCCCTTTATTGATATATTACTATCATTATATCATAAAATGTAAGTCATTAAAAGTCAACCTTTAAATATAGATAAATATTTAACATAATTAAATTTATTTATCTTTTTAACCATATATAATATAGACCAAAGCCCTAATGATTATTGGGGAGATTGTAGTATAATCCTATCTTGGAGTGATATATGATTTATTTAGACTATGCAGCAACAAGTATCAAAAGAGAAGAAATACTAAGGGAGATTTTGGATAAGAAAGAAGACTTTGATGGCAATCCATCATCCACCCATGCCAGTGGCAGACGTGCTAAGGCAATCCTTGAATCAAGTAGGGAGGCTATAGCCGACTCCATTGGGGCAGATCCTTCTAGGGTTATTTTTACATCTGGAGCTAGTGAATCCAATAATACTGTCCTAGCTAATTTTAGGGGATCTAAGCTTATTACTAGCAATATAGAACATGATTCTATCTTAAATACTGTCGATAAAGAAAATACAATATTTCTAGAGGCTAATAAAGATGGGATGATAAGCCTTGAGGACTTGAAGGAGGCCTTATCTGAAGATGTCAAATTAGTTAGCCTGATGTATGTAAATAATGAAGTCGGTAGCATCCAAAGGGTCAAGGAGATTGGGGAGTTTTTGGAGGATAAGGACCTTCACTTCCACATTGATGCAGTCCAAGCCTATGGCCATATTGATATAGATGTAGAAGAGCTTAAGTGTGATTCCCTATCCCTATCAGGACATAAGATTGGTGGTCTTAATGGCTTTGGTATCCTATATTTACGAGATGACCTAGGAGCCTTCATAAGGGGAGGCGAGCAAGAAAAGGACAGACGTGCAGGGACTTCCTACACCATGGGGGCCTATTCTATGGCAAGGGCCTTTGAAAAAACTAAGGCTGAACGAGCTAAGATTAAGGAAGTTAAAGAATATTTTATAGAAAGGCTTAAAAAGACTGGGATTGCTTTCGAAGTTAATGGAAATCTAGAAAATTCTAGTGATCATATCCTTAACCTATACTTTCCAGATTTTAGGTCTGACTTTCTTTTGACCTTCCTTGATATGTATGGAGTATGTGCATCAGCAGGTTCTGCTTGTAGGGCAGGAAGTCTTGAGCCAAGTAAGACGATCACTAATATGTATGATGAAGACAGGGCCCTTCATTCGATTAGATTTTCCTTTGGCTTTACCAATACCAAGGAAGACATTGATAAATTAATAGAGATATTGGAGGAGGTGAAAAAGTGAAAGATAAGAAAGATACAAAAGTTGTAGTAGGCATATCCGGTGGTGTTGACTCATCTGTTGCAGCCCTTTTATTAAAAGAAGAAGGCTATGATGTAGTAGGAATCTTTATGAAAAACTGGGACGATACAGACGATAATGGAGTATGCACCCAAGAGATAGACTACGAAGATGCAGTCAAAGTTGCCAACCAAATCGGTATTCCCTACTATTCTATAAATTTTGAGAAGGAATATTATGATAGGGTCTTTACTTATTTTTTGGATGAATACAAGAAGGGAAGGACTCCAAACCCTGACGTAATGTGCAACAAGGAAATCAAATTTAGGGCATTTCTAGACTTTGCTAGAAAGCTCGGAGCAGACTACCTTGCTACAGGTCACTATGCCAGAGTCGATAGGTCAGATCTGGATAATGTAAAGATGCTAAGGGGAGTAGATTCTAACAAGGACCAAACCTACTTCCTATCCCAACTTAGCCAGGAGCAAATAAAGGACGTCCTATTTCCAGTTGGAGATCTTACCAAACAAGAGGTAAGGGACATCGCCCACAAGTATAAGCTCGCCACAGCTGACAAGAAAGATTCTACTGGCATTTGCTTTATAGGAGAAAGGGACTTCAACGAATTCCTATCCAACTACCTACCTGCAAGACCTGGTAACATCGTAGATAGCGAGGGTAACATCATGGGCAAGCACGATGGACTTATGTTTCATACCATAGGTCAAAGAAGGGGCCTGGGTATAGGTGGAGAAGGCGAGGCATGGTTTGTATGTGGTAAGGATCTTGATAAAAACGAACTTATAGTTTGCCAGGGCAAGAACAATCCTCTACTTTTCTCAAACAAACTCTATGGCAGCGAGCTTTCACATTTTTCTGCAAATGACCTACCAGAAGAATTTGATTGCACAGCCAAGTTTAGATATAGGCAAGCAGACATCAATGCCCATGTTAAACTCCTTGGAGATAGAAAAGTCGAAGTTACTTATGATAGGACAAAGGCCGTTACCCCAGGTCAGGCAGCAGTATTTTACCAAGGAGAAGTATGCATAGGCTCTGCCATAATAGATGAAGTATACAATGATGACAAAAAATTAAAGGTATAAAGAAAAACCAGAGTAATAGGAAGCTCTGGTTTTTTAGTGATTTAAATTTCTATTAAATTTTCTTATAGGTCTATTTCTAAAAGTATTGGAGAATGGTCTTGTCTATCTCCTGAATCAATCATATCAGACCTAACTATTCTTTTTTTTAACCTATCAGATACCAAGAAATAGTCAATCCTCCAGCCAGAATTATTTATCTTAGAAGTCTTAACCCTTTGGGCCCACCAGGTGTACTTGCCCTCTGCGTCAGGATTTAAGTACCTAAAGGTATCGACAAAGCCTCTAGCCAAGAGATTTGTAAAACCTTGGCGTTCTTCGTCAGTAAAACCTGCTGACATATGGTTATTATCTGGATGAGCCAGGTCAATCTCCTCATGGGCAACATTAAAATCTCCTGCTGCTATGACAGGCTTATTAGAATCAAGATTAGACAAGTAATCCCCGTAGACCTTATCCCATACTTGTCTATCGTCTAGTCTCTTCAAACTATTGCCGGCATTAGGTGTATAGACATGGGTAAAGTAAAAATCCTCAAACTCCAGGGTGATTATCCTGCCTTCAAGATCCATAGTATCAGGAGCTCCTATTTTTGGAAAATCAACCTCCACATCAAGACCTTTTTTATACAAGGTCATGGTACCAGCATAAGACTTCTTGGCCCCCTCTTGGCTAGATAGCCAGTAATAGTCATAATCTGGAAAATACTCAGCTAGCTTTTCCTTATGCTTTTTGCTAGGGCCACCATAGGGAAGCTTAGTTTCTTGGATAGCTATAACATCGGCATCTTCCCTTGCTATAGTATCAAGAACTAGTCTACTCATTATAGCCCTGTTAGAATCAGATGTTAGGGCAGCATTTAAAGAATCTATATTCCATGAAATAAATTTCATTACTTTCCTCCATAGTTATAATTATCTTTATAATTAATATACAACTTTAAGGTCATAAATGAAAATAAAGGAAATTCAAGAATATATTAATTACCACTAAGATGTTGATGATTTTAATAAATAAAGTAAAATTTAATAAATATAAGAAAAGACTATGCATAAAATAATTAAATATGTACATTAATATAAATAAATCTCAAGAAAATAATAAATACTTCACCTTTACCAAGAAAAAATACAGGGCATTTGATATATTAACTATAACATTTAAAATAGCTCCTATTCAATTTATACTTTTGATGTTTCTAACAATAGTTGACGGAATTATTCCGTCAGCTCTATTGGCTCTTGGCACAGGGAAATTTGTCGATACTGCAACAGCAATTTTTTATGGATACTTGCCTTATAATAAAATTTATTTTCCCTTGATTGTACTTATTGTAATCTTAGGGCTTACCAGGCTATTATCTGGTATATATTTTCTATTAGAATCAAATATCAGGCTTTTGTTAGAAAGAAATTTGATTCCTGCTATTGTTGAAGTTCAGGCAAAATTAAAATATGATTATATTGAAGATCCAAAATGTCAAGAAATTATGGATATAACCGCTGATGAGATGGAAGAAACATTTATTGATGGTATCGATTCTTACCTTAGTATAATTAGCAGCTTTATAGGAATAAGCTCTCTTTTTGTTATTTTAGCAAATTTTGCTTTGACTTCTGCAATTCTAATAGCCTTTGCTTCTATTCCTTTAGTAATTGTTTCACTGTGGGCAGGGAAAAAAAATTACAAGGCAAAAGTTGACACCAGAAAATATGAACGTCGTTATAGTTATTATTCAGATGAAGTATTATGTAATAGAGAAGCTTCTAAAGAAAGAACTCTATTTTCTTATACAGATGAATTGACAAAACGTTACTATGATGAATTCATCAAAGCAAGTAAGGCTCAGCTAGGCGTCCTTTTTAAAACAAGGCTTGCTTCAAAGATAACTAGTATAAGCCTTTTGATAATAGCGATGATTATAGCCTATTCTATGATAGATGAAGTTACTTTGCATAAAATTACACCAGGTACTTTTATAGGTATTATCACTGCCCTTATAGGGGTGTCAAATACTTTGGGTGGCAAACTTCAGGAGGCTACAAAAAATATTGGTGAAGCTAAAGAATACATGGATGATCTATCTAAATTGTTATCAATAGAAACTATAGATGGAGTTACTGATGAGCCTGCTGATGAAATAATAGACTTCGATAAAATTGAATTTAACAATATAAGTTTTTCATATCCTTCATCACCTCGCCTGGTCTTTGATGGGCTATCATTTGTACTCGAAAAAGGTAAGCATTATGCTTTTGTAGGTGAAAATGGTGCAGGCAAGAGTACAATAACTAAGCTATTAACAGGACTTTATGATTCTTATAGAGGAGATATTCTTATAGATGGAAAAGATATTCGACAATTTACACAAGCTGAATTGAAATCTCTATTTTCAGTTTTGTATCAAGATTTCTATCATTATCAGATTTCTTTAAAAGATAATCTAATTTTGGGAAATAAAGCTAATATAAGTAATGAAGATATATATTTGACTCTAGATAAATTAGATCTCAAAGATATGGTAAATAATCTTTTTTTGGGAGTCGAAACACCTTTGGGCACGATTTATAAAAATGGTATAGACTTATCAATGGGTCAACGGCAAAAAATAGCAATAGCGAGATCTCTATTGAATAAAGCACCACTTATAATATTGGATGAACCTACTTCAGCTTTAGATCCTATTACAGAAAGCAATTTATATAGTCAATTTAAAAATCTGATGTATGGTAGAACATCGATCTTCATCAGTCATAGGTTGGCCTCAACAAAAATGGCTGATGAAATATTTGTATTCGATGGTGGAAAAATCGTTGAAAAAGGTACTCACACTGAACTTATAAAAAAAGACGGCATGTATGCTAAAATGTATAAAGAACAAAGTAGGTGGTATAAATATGAATAGGTCATATTTTTCGATTGTTTGTAGAAATAGCAAAGAATACTTTAAAAAATCTTCTTGGCGGGGAATATTGGAACAAGTAATAGCATTATTACTTGCCCTATCTCTAGTAGGAGAAGTTATTATAACAAAAATACTTTTTGATAATATAAGCAATATCACAAGTTTTCAAAAAATAGCTAAAAATCTTATTCTACTTATAAGTGTGATTATACTGCAACAATTATTAAGTGGATTTGGTCAATATCTCTTAAGTAGGGTTTCCTATACAAATATGGGTAAATTCATGGTGGAATTTCAGCTAAAACTTTCTCGTTTTCCTCTCATATATTTTGAAAATACAGAATTTTTGGATAAAGTGACTAAGGCAAAAGAATGTTTGGAATACGAAAGCTTAGGTCACTTTGCTTCTATTTGCCTTAAAATGATAACTCATTATTCGGTATATTTACTGGCAATCGCAGGTTTTTTAATATATACATCACCTTTGTTGGTAATAATATTGCTACTTAGCTTTATACCTGCTATTTTGGCACAAATAATTAAAGGAAAATACTATATTGACTTAGAAAATGCCATAGCTTCTGAAAAAAGAAGATGTGATTCTTATAAGAAAAGTATCATTTCTACCTCGTCCTATAAAGAAACTAGAATTCTTGGAGCCTATCATTATTTTTTTAATATCTTTAATGATTCATTGCATATTTTAACTGAAAAAAGATGGAAAATTGAAAAAAAAACAGCATTCTTAGAAATAGGTATCAACAGTCTAATTTTTATTGGACTGGGAATATCTATGTATATTTTATTTAGTCAGATGATGACAGGACAAATTAGCATTGGTATGTTTTCTGCTCTTTTCGTAACCTTATCAGATTTATTTGATATAATGGATGAGATGATATCTTACAATATAGGACAGGGAAGTGAAGTTATAGGTCAGGTAGCGAGTTTCTACGATTTAATGGATATGGAAGAAGTGGAAGAAGATTGTATAAATCCTAATTTTAATGAAGGGATAGTAGCAAAAAATATATTCTTCAAATATCCAAGTAGGTCGAGTGATGCTTTATCAGATGTATCATTAAACATAAATAAGGGAGAAACTGTTGCTATAGTCGGAGAGAATGGAAGTGGAAAATCAACTTTTGTAAATAATCTGATTGGTCTTTATAATCCGTATAAAGGTCTTCTAAAAATAGGTGGAATTGAACACAAGGGAAACTTATCTAGGGGTAATTTTAAAAATATATCTGCTGTATTTCAAGACTTTCAAAAATATAAATTAACCTTGGCAGAAAATGTTATCATAAGTGATATAGGAAAATTAGAGAACTTTGAATTAATCTCTACTTTGTTAAAGCAAGTGGGTTTTTACCATCCATCTGCTAAACTTACGACTGTTTTATCACCAGAATTTTCTGGTATAGATCTTTCTATTGGCCAGTGGCAAAGACTTGCTATAGCCAGGGGACTATATAGATCTTTCGATTTTATAATTTTAGATGAGCCGACAGCATCTATTGATCCAATAGAGGAGTCTAAAATATTTGAAAACTTTGAGAATATTGTAGCTAATCGAACTGCAATTATTATAACCCACAGGATGGCTTCAGCAAAATTCGCTGATAGGATTATAGTTATGGACAAAGGAAGGATTGTAGAATGTGGTAGCCATGAAGATCTATTAAAGAATAAGGGCAAGTATTATACTATGTGGCAGGCCCAAGCTAAGTGGTATCAAGATTATTAATCTTTGCCGATAAAAAATATGATTTGTGATATAATTAAGCTATGATATTGATAGGAGATGAAGTAATTAGAATTGATAAGTTCATATCTGACGAATTTGAGGAGATAGCTCGTGAGAAGGTTAAGGACTTTATCAAGGATAAGAAAATAAAAGTAAATAATAAGGCTGTTAAACCCTCTTTCAAGTTAGATCTTGGAGATGAAATAGAGATCGATGATGAATTGTTTGAAAGAGTTGAAATAAAGGCAGAAGATATTGACCTAAACATAGTCTACGAAAACGACGACTATGCCATTATTGATAAGGACTCAAATCTCATAGTCCACCCGGCAGGCAAAATTGTAACTGGGACTCTGGTAAATGGACTTTTGTATAAGTATGGAGAAGAGGGTCTTTCCCATATAGGAGGAGAAGATAGGCCAGGGATTGTCCATAGGCTTGATAAGGATACGACAGGTCTTATGGTTATTAGCAAAAATAATGAGTCCTACAAGTACTTTAAGAAACTCTTTGAAACTAGACTTGTTGACAAGTACTACTATGCCATAGTCTTTGGCAATTTTGACAAGAAAGAAGGGACTATAAGAACCTATATAGGAAGAGATAGCCATAATAGACGAAAGATGGCAGTTACAAATTCTGGTAGAGAGGCTATTAGTAAGTATGAGGTTATAAGGGAAGTGGAGGGATATTCTCTTGTAAAAATTAAGATCGAAACAGGTAGGACCCATCAGATTAGAGTCCATATGACCCATATCAACCATCCCATCCTGGGAGATCCAGTCTATGGCAATTTTCCCCATAAATTTAACCTAAATCATCAACTTCTTCATTGTAGCAATCTATCCTTTACAGATAAAGGCGGCACAAGGAGGGAATACTTTGCTTATCCCAACCAAGAATTTTTAAAATATCAAAAAATATTAGGATTAGGTGACAAAAATGTATTCAAAAACTAATACGACTAGCCTTATAGGCCTTGATGGCAAGCTTGTAGAAGTAGAAAGCGATATAACTAGTGGCTTGCCAACTTTTTCCATAGTAGGTCTTCCAGATTCATCCATCAAAGAGAGCAAGGAAAGGGTAAGGGTAGCCCTTATTAACTCTGGCTACAAGTTTCCAGCAGGAAGGATTACCATAAACTTATCTCCCGCAGATCTTAAAAAAGAAGGAACACAGCTAGACCTACCAATTCTTATTAGCCTCCTTGCATCCATGGGGGTCATAGCCTACGAATATGGAGAGTATATCTTCCTTGGGGAACTTTCTCTTGATGGGAGGATTTTGCCAGTAAAGGGAGCTTTGGCCATGGTAATATCTATGAGAGAGCTTGGCTTTAAGAAATTTATAATATCAGATGGCAATAAGGACGAGTGCGCCATAATAAATGATATTGAAATTTATCCTTTCGAAAGTGTAAACGATTTAGTAGCCTTTCTAAATAAAGAAAAAGAAATAAAGCCCTATGAACTGGACCTAAGCAAAATCCACAAAGAAATAAGCTTTGACTATGATTTCAAAGACTTAAAGGGTCAAGAGAATCTGAAAAGAGCCCTACAGATAGCTGCAGCTGGAGGACATAATCTCCTCATGATAGGCCCTCCAGGCTCCGGAAAGACTTTTGCAGCCAAACACCTACCGACAATACTTCCAGATATGAGCTTTGATGAAAAAGTCGAAGTAACCAAAATTTATTCTATAATGGGAAAACTTGAAAGTGGATCCCTGGTTGAAACAAGGCCTTTTAGATCGCCCCACCATACAGCAAGCGAAGTCGCCCTAATAGGAGGAGGCCAAGGAGTCCCAAGTCCTGGAGAAATAACCCTTGCTCACAAGGGAGTCCTATTTTTAGATGAGTTTCCAGAATATAAGAAAAATGTCATCGAAGCCTTGCGTGAACCCCTTGAGAATAAAGAAATAAATGTAGCAAGAGCACAAGCAAGTGTAAAATACCCAGCTGATTTTATACTAATAGCTGCAATGAACCCTTGTCCTTGTGGAAACTACGGTAACCCTCTCAAAGAATGCACTTGTTCAATAAATGAAATAAGGAGATATTTGGGTAAAATCTCTACACCTATCCTAGATAGAATCGATATACACATAGAAATAAAACCAGTAAAATATGAAGACCTAAATGATAATAGCAGATCCAAATCCTCAGCAGAACTAAAAGAAGAAGTAATAAAAGCTAGGAGAATCCAAGAAGAAAGATATAAGAACGAAAAAATAAGTAAAAATAGCGAACTAACAACCAAACTTATGAAAAAATACATAAGACTATCTGACCAGGTAGAAAAAATTGGCAAACTCGCCTTCGACAAATACAAATTTTCAGTAAGGTCCTACAACAAAATCCTAAAAATGGCAAGAACCATAGCAGACCTTGAAGAAAGTGAACAAATCGAAGACAAACACCTCCTAGAAGCCATAAGATACAGGTCCCTAGATGATAAGTATTGGTCAAATATTTAGGGAAAACTTAAAGTTTATATAGATTTAATAAGATTATAGAGAACTTTTATTGTTTATAAGCTTAAAGCTAAAATAACAATAATGAGGATAGAAATGGAAAAGAAATTAATGGATTTTAATTCTTATGCAGTAAGAATATGCTTGAAACGACTTTTAAAAGATAAGTCAAGCAAAAAAAATATCATATGGGCGACAAATACTTACCGACAATTTGCTCCCGCCTTTGATGACAAAAAAGAAATATCAGAGAACTTATTTACAACAGGTTTTGTCTTGGAGCCTAGGACATCTAAAAGTGATCAAGACCAGCTTGAAAGAACAAAAAAGAAAGCTGAAGTTTTCACTCCTTCATGGATTGTAAATCAGATGAACAATTTATGTGATGAAGAGTGGTTTGGCAGAAAAA
>JALEUV010000094.1 GCA_022780515.1 Anaerococcus sp.
GAGAAGTATTTGGAGGACTTGAAGGTCTTAAAGAAGTCCTTGTTACAGAAGATGTTTGTTTAAGGAGTATGTATGTCTATTGTAGATATAAGTCAAGAAAAAGTTTTGGAAGATAATTTAATAGAAAGCCTTGTTCAATCCGGACATTGGACCTACCATCCTGAGCTTAATAATGAGGAGAAACTCCGGGCCAACCTTAGGGTTATTATAGAGAAAAATAATAAGGCTGCCCTCAAGGATCAGAGGCTAACGGATGCGGAATTTGCCCAAGTTAAGAATCAGCTAACCTTCCCTTCCTTTTTTGAGGCTGCCAAGGCCCTTCGTGGGGAAAATGGTAAAGTCAAGGTTAGTGTCCAAAGGGAAGATCAGTCCTTGGGGAGAGTAATGCTTCTAGTCCTTGATAATAGGGACATAGCAGGAGGCACTTCCGTTTATCAGATTATTAACCAATACCAGGCACCTAGGCTTAGACCTATGGATAGTGATTCTAGGTTTGATGTGAGTCTCCTTATCAATGGTCTCCCCCTAATCCATATCGAGTTAAAGTCAAGGGCTGTGGGCTTTATGGAGGCCTTTAATCAAATTAAGGAATATGTACGAGAAGGAAAGTTCAGGGGAATTTATTCCGCCTGCCAAATGTTTGTAGTATCTAACGGTGCCAATACCAGGTATCTTGCACCGGCAAGTCATGATAGGCTTAATGCTAAGTTTTTATCGCGTCGGGTTGATAAGGACAACAGACCTGTTGAGGATTTGTTTGATTTTGCCAAGGCTGTCCTTACCATTCCTCAGGCTCATAGGATGGTTTCCAAGTATACGGTTTTGGACTACGATAATGAGTCTTTGATTATCCTAAGGCCCTATCAAATTCACGCTATCCGTGCCGTGATGGATGCCTTCAAGGAGGGAAGGGGCGGCTATGTCCGGCACACGACTGGCTCGGGTAAGACTCTCACTTCTTACAAGGTTGCCAATAATCTTCTAGAAGTCCCTATGATCGACAAGTCGGTTTTTATAGTAGACAGGGTTGATCTAGATAATCAGACAAGTGGAGCCTTTACTTCTTATGCCAAGGGAGATTTTGTCGATATTGACGAAACCGATAATGTAAGAGGCTTGGTCAGCAAATTAGTTGAAGATAGGAAATCAGTTATTGTTACTACCATTCAAAAACTAAATTATCTTATCAAAAGATATGGGGATAAGAAGGATAATCCAACTTATAAGAAGCTTGGGAAACTTAATCTGGTTTTTGTTGTAGATGAATGCCACAGGGCCGTTTCCAGTGAGAAACAGCTTACGATTAATAAATTTTTCAATAATCCCCGCCGGTTCGGTTTTACAGGAACACCGATTTTTGCTGAAAATCAAAAGCAAGCTAATGGGGATTTGGCGCGTACTACCAAGGAGCAATATGGATCATGTCTCCATCAATATACTGTAAGGCATGCTATTGAGGATAAGGCTGTTTTGGGCTTCCAAGTTGAGTATAAATCTACAATTTCTGAGGATGATTTTTATGATATTGTAAAGGATAAAAATAAGGATGTGGATTTTGAAAATTCTGACAAGGCCTATCTTGAAGGTCTAATTGACAGTGGATATTATGAAAAAGATGCCCATATGATCGAGGTAATTGACACTATAGTCAACAAGTCTCGCCTCAAGTTCGGCCTTGATAGGGGAGCTGGCAAGACCTTCTCTGCAATCCTTACGACATCTTCTATAGAGAAGGCTCAGAGGTATTATGAGCTATTTTGCGACTTGAAGGAAGGTAGACTTGATTTAAAAATATCCGATAGGGTTAGAAAGCTTATGCCAGATTTCCCAAAGGTCGCTATTACCTATTCCATAGCTCAAAACCAAGAGGAAACTGGGTTCAATAAGGAAAAGATGAAGAAGGCCCTTGGAGATTATAACGAAACTTTTGGGACAAGTTTTACCCTTGATGAGATCAAGGCCTATAACTCTAACCTAAATGAGAGGCTAGCTAGGAAGAAGGTCCTCTATGAAACAAGGTCTGAGCAAGTAGACCTAGTTATAGTAGTTGATAGACTCCTTACAGGTTTTGATTCTCCTACTACTGCTCTCTTGTTTATAGACAGAGCTCCTATGAGACCTCAAAACCTAATCCAAGCCTTCTCTAGGACTAATAGGATCTATAATTCCTACAAGACCTACGGGCAAATCGTAACTTTCCAAAGTCCTGACCTCTATGAAAAAAGTGTTGAAGAGGCCTTCTCCCTCTATTCTAACGGTGGAGAAGACTATATCAAGGCCCCTAGCTTTGATGAAAGTTTAGAGATTTTTGAGAAGGCCCTAACAAGCTTTACTTCCTGTGTAAGTAGTCCTTCTGATGTGGACAATTTAAAGACCCTAGATGAAAAAATGGCTTTTGCCAAGGCCTTTCAAGGACTAGATAAGGCCCTCGCCAATATCAGGGTCTATGGTCAGTATGATGAGGAAGAATTCTTTAAGAAATATGACCTCTCCTACAAGGACCTAGAAGAATATAATGGCAAGTATGTCAATATAATAGAAGAGATTAAAGAAGAATTGGATAATGGAGATGACCCGGATCAAGATCAGCTCCTTGATATAGGCTATGAAACCCTAACTGTAGGGGTGGATGAGATCGACTCCTCCTATCTTAATAGGCTTATGGATATAGCCAGCAAAAAGGGCATAGACCTCCCTAGAGAAAAAAGGGAGCAGTCTAAGGAATTTATCGAGCTAAGGGAGAGTTTAGAGAAGGCTAGTAAGTCAAACCCTAAGAAAATCAACCTCTACAGGGAAGTGGCAGAAGATATCCTAACCAATCCAAACAAGTACAAGGAGATCGATATGGAGACCTATATGGAAAATAAGATTTCTGATATGTACAAAGAAGGCATTACAAAGCTTGCTGGTGAAGTCAAAGTCCCATACGATAAGGCTGACTACTATGCCAAAATTTATAAGAGAGAAAACGACAATGGCAACTACCTCCTACAGTATTCAGATATAGACCAGGTCAAAAAAGAGCAAGACCTGAACCCCCTCAAGGCCAAGAAATATGTAAGGGGCAAGATATCTACCATTATGAAAGAAGATATAGAACCCTACAGAACATAGTAGTATGAGAAATATTAACTAAACCCTTTCCCACCTATTGTGAGGATTTTTATTGGCTATTAGCTTTGTATTTTAGTAGTATAGTAACTGTATCGTCTATGAGACCTCGCGGGATAAGTTATAATACTTTCATCGTTTACTTGCAGAATCTACGCCTTGGGTTTACGGTT
>JALEUV010000099.1 GCA_022780515.1 Anaerococcus sp.
AATGACTACCTACCAGAAATCCCACTTTACTCTAACCAATATCACTCAGGATTTTCAAAGAGAGTTAAGGGTTATGATATAGCAACACCAGTATGGCAATCTGAATATCAAATAAATGCTATGACCTTAGAATAAAAGGAAATTAAATAACATTTAGGAAGGCAGATGAGAGAGATCTCATCTGTTTTTCTATTGAATTTTTATAAGAAAAATTTTGATAGGGAAATCATAATAGAAAGCTTACCATTTGTACTATTAAGTCATTTAAACAATTTATAAAAATGCCAAATAAATGTTTTCATATTTGACAGAAAAAAATAATAAGTTATGATATAATAAAATAATGTTATTTAATTTAAGGAGGAATTTATGAATAGAAAAAAGGTTTTCTCTTCTCTGATGGCCCTAGGCCTTGCCAGCACACTAGTTGCTTGTGGTGGTGGAGGAGACAGCACAACAGAAGTTAATGAAAATGCTGATACAAGCACTGGAGATCAAGCGGTAGACCAAGCTGAAGATACTTCTACAACACCTGCTGAGGGAGAAGAAATAGCTGCAGCTGAAAATTTTGAATCACAAACAGCAGACGATACCCTAGTAATAGGATCTGGAGAAATTAACGGGGACTTCTATTCAGGTTGGACTAACAGTACTAACGATGTCAATATTAGACATCTTATGGGTATAGAAGGATCTAACTCCTATAGTACTGTACTCCTAGATGAAAACGGTGAGTGGGTAGAAAATCCTACTGTATTAGCTGAAGGAATTACTACCGAAGAAAATGAAGATGGTTCTAAGACCCTAACTTACAAAATCAAAGAAGACCTAAAGTGGTCAGATGGAGAGCCAGTTACAGCAGATGACTATATATTCCCATACCTACTAGAAAGTCATCATGACTACATAGCTCTTACAGGATCAACTAATGTAGGTTCTGATTCAACCAAGGGATATGAAGCATACTTCAATGGCGAAAGTGATGTATTTGAGGGTGTTGAAAAGGTCGATGACTATACCTTCAAGGTAACTATTGATGCATCCTTCCTACCTTACTACCTAGAGACATACTTGGGAGCATCAACACCATTCCCAATGCACGCTGTAAGTGAAAACCTAGCTCTAGCTCCAGAAGGAAACAAGCTAGTAGCTAAAGAAGGCTATGAAATAACAGAAGAAGATAAGAAAGCTTATCTAGAAGGTCTTGATACCCAAATTAATTTATTAAAAGAAGACTTCGAAGCAAATAACCCAGCACCAGCTGATGATGCCACAGAAGATGAAAAGAAAGCTTACGAAGAAGCTAAGGCAGAAAATGATGAAAAGATCAAGGCTCTAGAAGAGCGTAAGAATGGAGATGTAGACCCAACCCAACAACTTATAGAAGAAGCTATGCTAAAACAAGCTAACGAATACAGACTAGCTCCTTCTGTAGTTGGAGGCCCATACAAATTTGAATCTTTTGAAAACAATATGGTTAAGCTAAGCCTAAACGAAAATTACGCCGGAAACTTCAAGGGAGATAAGGCAACCATACCAAATATAATTGTACAAGTAATTAACCCTAAGATAGCAGTAGACCTCCTTGAAAATGGAGACATAGATATTTGGGATAATGAAGCTGAGGGTGGTCCAATAGATCAAATGAGAGCAGCTGCGGAAAGTGGTAAGATCGGTGGCTACAATACTTTCGAAAGAAATGGATTTGGTAACATTGTATTCCTAACAGATAGGGGAGTGACCCAATACAAGGAAGTAAGACAAGCTATTGCCTATCTAATGGATAGGAATACCTTCGTTCAATCTTATGCAGGTGGATATGGTGTAGTAACCAATGGTATGTATGGTAACGCTCAATGGATGTATAAGGAAAGAGGAGCAGACCTAGAACCTAAGCTAACTAACTACCAACTAAACCTAGATGAAGCTAACAAGCTCCTAGATCAAACTCCATACAAGTTTGAAGCAGACGGTAAGACCCCTTGGGATAAGGCTAAGGCAGACGAGGCATTTGCATCAAACGCTGATGGCTTTGACTACTATAGATATAATGAAAATGGAGAAAAACTTGTAGTTAACCAATACGGTTCAGACGAATCCCCAATCACAACCTTGATTTCTAACCAAGTACCAAACAATGCTAAGCAAGTTGGTATGGAATACAACGTAACATCTGGATCATTTGCAACCCTACTTGACTACCAATATTATCCAGAAGAAGATCCTGATTATACAGTATTCAATATGGGAACAGATATGGCAGAAGCCTTCGATCCATACTACCAATACAACTCTAAAGGATTTAACAACACTACAAAGACAAATGATCCAAAGGCTGATGAAATCACAGAAAAAATGCGTAAGACAAATCCTGAAGATAGGGAAGGTTACCTAGATGCTTGGGAAGAATTCCAACTATGGTTCAATGACTACCTACCAGAAATTCCTCTTTACTCTAACCAATACCACTCAGGCTACACAAAGCGAGTTAAGGGAAATGATATAGCAACACCATTCTGGGGAACAGACTATCAAATCAATGCTCTAACCCTAGAAAACTAAATAAAAACTTGACAGGCGGGGCTTACCTGCCTGTTTTTTATACAATTTTCATAATTGAATAATAATTAAATAGCTAGTATGTGCTTTGAAATGATACTGGCAAAAGAAATAGCAAATTACAAACTATTTACTAATTAAAAATCTTTGCAAATGAGATCTTCAATTATAAAAATTCTAAACAATTCATAATTTATGGATAAAAGCCTTGACAATCACCTCCTTAAAGATTATAGTTAATCAGAATAAGTTATTTAATTTCAGGAGGAAATAATGAAAAATAAAAAGATATTTTCTTCACTATTTACCCTAGGTCTAGCTACAACCCTTGTAGCTTGTGGCAATAGTGGAGATAGTACGACAGAGATTGACGAAAATGCTCCAAGTGAGCCTAGTCAAGAAGAAAAACAAGAAGAAGCAAGCGTAGATACAGCAACTACCGAAGAAGCTGGAGCAGAAGCTGCTAACTTTGAATCTCAAACAGCAGATGATACTCTAGTTATCGGAAACAGCGAGATGAGTGGAGATTTCTACACTGGTTGGAGCTCTAACGCATATGATGTTAAAGTTAGAAGACTTATAGGAACAGAAGGAAATAACTCATATCAAACTGTTGTTCAAGATGAAAGTGGAGCTTGGGTAAACAACTCAGCTGTTTTGGCAGAGGATCCAGTTAGAGAAGAAAATGAAGACGGTTCAAAGACTATTACTTTCAAGATAAAAGAAGACCTAAAATGGTCAGATGGCGAAGCTGTAACATCTGATGATTAT
>JALEUV010000124.1 GCA_022780515.1 Anaerococcus sp.
TCTTGCCCCCTCTCATACATTGCTTACAGCAATCAACTTTAATTACTCTAAGCAATACACAAAATATATTTATTTAAAGTTCCTGAAACCCTTGGTTTCATAACATTAACTGCACCCATCACTATTATGACACGTTCCCCCATTGTCGGATCAAATACTGTAAATCCCTTAAGATTTTCCTTGCCGGTCATGGCGATTCTTGCCATGAGGGAGGATACTTCTTGAGGTGTGTAGAATTCTCCAGCCTTTTTTCCGGATTCTGTTGCAAATTCTCCTATCATATATTCGTAGACATCTCCTAGGACATCTCCTGTGTATTTGGATAGGTTAAGTCCTGATAGTTCCTTCATTACCTTAGATATGGTATCGTTTTGCTTTTGAAGGGATGAGCCTAGTCTTTTGGAGTAGAGGTCTACATCTTCAAAGAGGTTTTGGAAGGATGGGGAGGATTGTTCTATCTCACTAAATCCTTGGGCTAGGTGGTCTAGTTCGAATTCCTTGGAGTCAATTTCCTTTAGGAAATGGGTATAGGTTAGATCTGGTTTTATTACATAAGAAAATTTGTAGGTTAATTCTTCAGTTAGGTCTTCGCCATCTTCGCTATAGTAGTATTTTTTATATTCATCATCTATTTGATCGAGGGTCATATCCTTATCAAGTTCTAAGAGTTCTGCCACTTCTTCTAATTGGATATCTGATAGGTACTTGTAGAATATAAGTCCTAAAAGATAGGATTTATATTCGGAAGCGTCCATATTGGAACGCAAGATATCAGCAGAGTTCCATAGTCGTTGAAATAGTTCATTAGCAAGCGTCATATTTGCTCCTTACTTAATCGTATCATTTAGCTAGCCCCTCATAAACATGCTTATTTTCTTCCATGATTCGTTTGGAGATGGAAGCTATATCTTCATCATCAGTGATTTTTATAGAGTCAAACTTATCATACTCAATTAAAACATACTTTGGATTGTTATTTTTTAAAATAACAGCAGATCCTTGTTCATCAACTAGACGAGCAACTTTTGAAAAGTTTTGGTTCGCTTCAGTAATAGAAACTAAGTTATTAGTATTAATTTTCATAAAATTAACCTCCT
>JALEUV010000101.1 GCA_022780515.1 Anaerococcus sp.
AAACGTTTAAATCATGGTCGTCTTGGTCTAGGGCTTGACCTAAACCTACTGCCATTCCGTGACCAAATATTGTAAATATACCATCTACAAATTTAGTAACTTTTCCATCGTATTTTACATATTGATTATCAAGAAATTTAATTATTGCTTGAGCCATAGTCAGTTTCATTATAAATCACCTCTTACTACGAATTCTCCATGTTCTTCTTTAGCTTCCTTTATAAACTCTTCTAGTTCCTTTGTATTTGGAAGGTCTGATGAGGAATTTGATCTTATCATCATTGAAGCCTCTGCGGAAGCATATTCTAAGCACTCAATCATATCATGGTCTGTAAATAAAGCATAAAGGAAGGCTGAAGCATATCCATCTCCTCCTCCAAAGCCTTTTCTCGCTTTTACTGGGAATGGCTTAATTGAATATGATTCTCCATTTTTAGCATAGGCACTTGATCCTTTTTTACCATGCTTAATTACAAGGATGTCTGCTGAATGGCCAAACCATAGATTTGCACTTTCTTCATCAGTTAATGGTTCATCTACAATTAGCTTTTCAGTTAGGTCAAATTCTTCTCTTGAGCCCATTATTATGTCGGCTTGCTTAGCTACAATTGAATAATAGATTGAAATTTCATCGTCATTTCTCCAATTGTAATCTCTAAAATCAACATCAAATATTACCTTGCAACCGGCTTTTTTAGCTAATAAAATCGATTTTAGTACTGCTTCTCTAGAAGGACTTTCTGCAAGGGCAGTTCCTGATACTAGAATTGCTTTGGCCTGTTTAATATAGTCATAGTCAATATCTTCTACAGAAAGAGCAAGATCTGCTACCATATTTCTATACATTAGTATAGATGATTCAGTTTCAGATTTCATTTCCGTGAAGGTAAGGCCAATTTTTTCACCATTTTTTGCTCTTACTATGTGACTGGTGTCTATATTTTCTTCATTATTTAGATAATCTAGGGCAAAGTCACCTAATTGATCATCAGAAACCTTCGCAATCATACCTACTTTTAGTCCGTGCCTGTTAACTCCTATTGCCGTATTAACAGTTGATCCACCAATATATCTTTCAAACTTTACAACTTGACTTAGTGGCTTGAACCCTTCCTCTGGGGAAGGATTAAAGTCAACAGCCACTCTTCCAATAAGAATTAGATCAAGCTGTCTATCCTCTGGAAAATTAATATATTTCATTACTTGTCAAACTCTCCTGTCTTAAGTTGGCTGGTAACAACTTTTCTTCTTGTGTAGAAGAGTATCGCATCCTTACCATTGCAGTGAAGGTCTCCATAGAATGAGTGTTTCCATCCTGAGAAGGCGAAGAATGCTACTGGAGCTGGAACTCCTAAGTTAACTCCCAACATACCTGCGTCTATGTTTTCTCTAAAGTATCTTATAGCTGCAGCATTGTTTGTGAAGATACAAGATCCATTAGCAAATTCGTTTTGGTGAGCTATATCAATAGCTTCTTTTAGGTTCTTAACTCTTATAATTGATACAAATGGTGCGAATATTTCTTCTGCCCATATTTTCATACCAACTTTACAATTATCAAAAATTGTTGGTCCTACAAAGAATCCTTTTTCAGGAATGTTCTCTCTACCATCTAAAACTAAAGTTGCACCTTCTTCTATACCAGTTTCAATATATTTGAAAGTTCTTTCTTGATTTTCTTTTCTTATAACAGGTCCAATGAATACATCATCGTCCTTTGAGGCGTCTCCAACCTTTAGTTCTTTGGCAGCTTTAGTGAATTTCTCAACAAATTCATCCGCTATTTCTTCCTCCACTAAGATTACTGAGCCTGCCATGCATCTTTCACCAGCAGAACCGAAAGCTCCACCGATTGCCTTAGTAACTGTATCATCAATATCTGCATCTTTTAGGATAATAGTGTGGTTTTTCGCTCCGGCTAAAGCTTGAACTCTCTTATCATGTTCACAGCCTTTTCTATAAACTAATTCACCAACATTTTTACTTCCAACAAAAGAAATACCAGCTACTTGTGGATTTTCTAATAGTTCATTTACTACATCAACACCACCATTTACTACGTTTAAAACTCCCTTTGGAACTCCTGCTTCTTCACATAGTTTTGTAACTCTTTGCATTAGAATTGGTGTTTTCTCACTTGGCTTCATAACAACTGTGTTACCGCAAGCTATTGCCATTGGGAACATCCAGAATGGAACCATCATTGGGAAGTTAAATGGTGCTATACCTCCTATAACTCCTATAGGATATTTGTAGTTAGAAACTTCAACGTCAGTTGCTATTGTAGAAAGATTGTCCCCCATCAAAAGGTTTGCAATACTTGCAGCATGCTCAACATTTTCAATTCCTCTTCCTACTTCGCCCTTGGCTTCTTTGAAGTTCTTACCATTTTCTAAAGTAATAAGTCTAGCAAGCTCGTCAGTGTGTTCAACTAAAAGTTGTTGTAATTTAAAAAGTATCTTTTGTCTTTTTAAAACTGATGTTTTACCCCA
>JALEUV010000109.1 GCA_022780515.1 Anaerococcus sp.
GTAATATTTGTTGATACCTCTAGGTGTATCAGCCCATTTACCTTGTTTGTATAATTCTATACAGTTCTTTTTAAACTCATAGCTATATTTCATAAAAATACCCTCCTTACTGGTTTGTCCAGTAAAGAGGGTACATATCAAAAAAAGGTAATGGTTG
The DNA here is from genome assembly GCA_022780515.1 of Anaerococcus sp. Classification (GTDB taxonomy): domain Bacteria; phylum Bacillota; class Clostridia; order Tissierellales; family Peptoniphilaceae; genus Anaerococcus. Next base: position 158 of record JALEUV010000109.1, read on the forward strand.
ATACATTTTTTATATATCAATAGTTTTCTTTGCTTTTTTATTATAATTTTATTCTAGTAACTATTAAATTACTATCTAAATGTGCGATCTATCAAATTAAAATATTTTTGAATTATATATACTTATAAGAGATAACGACCTAAGTATCGATTATTTAGAATGTTTGAACAAAGAATCTGTGTATACTAATTCCTTATTTCAACTTTTCAAACTTCATTTTATTAGACCACTATTCTTTTAATAAACCAGTTACATATTACTTAATCCCTACTCATCACGCCAAATATCATCTGTTATATCCATTAATTTTATTACATTTTTTACAGATGATTCAACTTATTTAGTCAGTTAATTCTTATTTTATAACTTCATCAAATCATTTATGAATCATATCAAACTCTATATTTGTAGTAATTATTATACTTTCCTACAAAATTAGTAAGCCGTTTCCTATAAATTTTAAAGTAAAATGGAGTTTATAATCAGAATTAGTATTTCTGACAATAAACTCCATTGATATATGATTAATTTATGAGAAGTATAGGCCTATTTCATTAGTTTTAAAGCTTCTTCTAGGACCTTTTCTCCATTCATCATTCCGTAGTCTTGCATAGATACTATGGAGTGAGGGATGTTTTTGGGGTCAAGTAAGTCTGCCATTTTCTTGTCCATATATCTTACTTGAGGTCCTAGTAGGAGGATGTCTATGTTTTCTTGGTTTATTTTATCTTCTACTTCAGCTACTGGGATAGCTTCGATGTCTACTTCTATGTTTTTCTCTTCTGCTGATTTCTTCATCTTGCTTACTAGCATACTTGTGCTCATTCCAGCTGAACAAGCGAGTAATATTTTTTTCATAAAATCTCCTATCTATTTATTGATCTTGCAACTCTTGATACTGTGTGCCTTACTCCTCTGATGGCCTTGCTTAGTTCGAATATGTTTTCATATGGTGCAACTCCACCGTAGCCAGCATCTCCTATGTGTTGGATATCAACTCCACATATTTTATTATCTATGGCAATCCTTCTTATTGTTTCTACGCCTGAACTTTCTTGGCTTGTTCCGATGCTGCTCATAACAAGTCCACCATGGGCATGGGTGTATTGGACTATTTCTGTTAGATTTTGGCTATTAAAACCTGGTACTGTACCTACTGCAGGAACTAGAATTATATCACACCCTGCATCCAAGAATTTTTTGACAACTTCTTTTGTTATGATAGGCTCATCAACTCCTGATGAGTGCATTTTGCCAGCTATTATTAGGCCTGAGAAGTATTTTTTAGTATTTTTTATGACCTTTTCTATTTGCTCATTGGTAACTCCAGTACCTGGATTTCCTGTGAGACAAACAAAATCTGCCCCCAATCTCTCAAGTTCTCTAAGGGTTGTTTCACTAGCCTTTCTTCCTTCTGATATATCAATTTTTTCATCCATTAGGTTAGTTTCGTCATCTACAGGCTCTAGGTTTACCCCAATAGGTCTTTTAACTAGGGTCTTTAATTCATTTATAAAGTCCTTTTGGTCTTTGATGGCAAATAAGTTTGGATTTAGTACATCTACAGCATTTAGTAGGATAAGGTCTGCTCCAAAGGCCCTGGCTATTTCTGCATTTGTAATATCCCCAACAAAGCTATCCCTTACGGCTACATTTTCAGAAAGGATGACCCTTCCTTCACTAGCCTTGATAGACTCCTTTAGCTCATTTGCATCCATGGCTAAGATTTCTGATGCATTGGCTGATATAAATCTTTTCAATTTAGTCCTCCTTTATTTCTTTTGCTTCTAGTTCTCTTTGTTTCTTCTCTAACATCCTATAGAATGGGAAATAAATTAATATATCTACAGCAATTAAGACGACCTGCAAGATGGATCCTGCTATACTACCTGTTACAAGTAGACCTGATATAATAGGTGGCATGGTCCAAGAAGCTGTTGCATAGGCAAGTGGTACTAGTCCAAATGACATTGCGCAATAGGCAATTATTACATTGGCTACTGGTGCCAATACAAATGGTATCAATAGTGAGAAATTCAATACTACAGGTAGACCAAACATGGTAGGCTCATTTATATTGAAGAAACCTGGTACAAGGGTAATAGGTGATAGGGCCTTTGATAGCTTACTTGACTTATGGTTTTTAGCTAATAGAGCTATGGCTATTACAAGACCTATGGTTGCACCACCTCCACCTATAAATACAAAGTTATCCATAAATGGCGAATTTATAATATGAGGTAGGGCCTCTCCTGCTTGGTGGGCTGCTACATTCTCATCTAAGTTGGCTAGCCAAACTGGGCTTATGATTTGATTTACTGTATTTCCACCATGGATACCCAAAAACCAGAACAAAGAATTGAAAAATGCAACTAGAATTGTTCCAGGTAGGGTTGATCCCAATAGTCCCATAGGTTTACCTAATACTGTGGTTACTAATTCATGGATGTTTGGTAAGCCAAAGACATCTAATAGTGAAGATACCAAAAGCCAAAAACTTATTATAACAGCACCTGGTATAATAGCACTAAAACTATCTGATACAGCAGGAGGAACTACATCTGGTAACTTGATTCTTATATTTTTATTAATAAATAACTGATATATATATCCATTAATAAGACCTAGGACGATTGCTACAAATATACCACTAGCCCCCATGAAGCTTAGGGTGATCCCTTCAACATTATTAGCGTCCTTTAAAAAAGGTGTTACTATTATAAATGTTGATAGGGAAATAATACCTCCAGGTATAGCCTTAACCTTGTATTGTTTAACGAAACTATATGCAATACCAAAGCTTGCTATAAGACCAACTAGTCCAAAACTACCGTTAACTCCCTTCCATAGATACCCAGAAACACCAATTTCCCCAAGCCAAGCTTCCCAGCCAGGAATAGGTAAACTTGCAATTATCATAAATAAGGATCCTATGATAATTAGTGGCATAGCAAGAGTTATACCATCTCTTATAGCTATTAAGCCCTTTATAGTAGATAACTTAGTAGCTATAGGCATTAATTTTTCTTCTACTATATTAGTTTTGTTGTTCATTTTTCTCCTCCCTATTTTCTAATTCTTGGATTTTTTTATACAAATTCATAATATTTTTTGCTTCGCCTATTCTCAAATTTGCCATGGTTAAATGGTCTTGGGCATGGACTAAAATTATATTTAGTTCAGTCTTTTGCCCATTAGCTTCATTGGTAAACATATTTGTTTGAATCTCATGGCATTTAATATAAGACTTGTTTGCTGCATTGATTAATTCAGCTGCCTTGTCAAAATCATAATTTTCACAGGCGGCTATGGCTTCAATGGCACTACTTTGGGCATCTCCTGCATAGGTTATTATTTGAAATGCCAGCTCATAGTCTTGTTCATTAACTTCGCTCATATATACTCCTTCTTACTTACTATCCAAACCTAAAATCTTTAGAAAATTCATGTAGTCTGGATTATTTATAACCTGCATTATTCTTTGCCTATCGGTAAGGAAATCTCCTATTACCTGGTAGAGGTCTTTCAAGTCTTCTTTCTTCTTCTGTGCTATATTCATCAAAAAAATCATTTGGACTTTCTTCCTATGCCAAATTATAGGCTCCTTCAATATTCCTACAGTAATAAAAGTATCTAAAGATAAGGCATTTAAAGGATGAGGAAGTGCTATAAGGTTATCAAATTCCGTAGGTGCTAGGACTTCTCTTTTCTTTATCTCTAAGAGCAAGTCATCACCTAAATTCTTTTTTTGATTGATAAGGTCAGTCAGATATTTCAATACCTCTTCTTTGCTAGATAAGTCCAAGTCTGTCAAGAACAAGTCCCTAGGAAAAATTTTATCCATATCATAGCCATTTAGGAAATTCTTAATATTCTTAACATCCTTATTATTGATAAAGGCCCCTATTTCTATAATTGGCGTATCAGTATTGGCCTCTATAGGAACAGAGGTTATTATAAGGTCATAGGAATCAAGGTTTTCCTTACTTATCTTGTTCAAATCACAGGTATTAACCCTATTTACATAATTCCTAAATTCATTTAAAAATTGAGCCTTTAGTATTTGGGCAGTGGCCTTGCCTGTGTTACAAACTATAAGGATGTTTTTGCTCTTCCTATCGACTTGCCTATTTCTCAAGGCTATGGTGAAGTAAAGCGAAATGTATCCTATTTCATCTTCCGAAATGTTTATCTTATACTTCTCATTAAGAACGCTTGAGGCGAGGGTGGCAGCTTCATAGGATATAAAGTCGTTTTTTATATCATCGAGAATTGGATTTTTCAATGTCAAATGATAATTAATCCTCTTAATCAAGGGCATAAGGTGAAGGCCTAGGTTAACCCTCAGATCCAAGTCATGGGTGAGATCTATGTGGAGGGTATCCCTTACCTTATTTAGCATCTTTACTACAATCTCATCGACACTCTTGCTTATTTCATTCTTATTATCATTGTTTAAATTTCTCTTGCTTATAAGGTGCATGGCAATGTAGGCCTTCTCATCTTCACTAAAGCTAAGAGAAAACTCTTCTCCAATCTCACTTAAGATTTCATCGGCTATGTCATATTCCCTATTCTCCCTTAAGTTTAGAATATCCCTAACACCAATAAGAACAAATTCCTTTTGCCTAGTCCTCTTACAGGTTACATACAAATGGTAGATAAGGTTTTCAAAAGCTATATCAATGATATTGAAATCATACTTTTCCAAGACCCCTATAACTATCCTTCTGATACTTTCTATTTCTTGGTAGTAATCATTAAGGTTAGGTATCAATTCAGGGTTGACTTGGACTATCTCCTTTTTGATGCACATCCTCTTGTCAAACTCATCACCCATTAGCTTAATACCATAGTAGGGTTTGGATTCTAGAGAAAGCTTATAGTTTCTTAAAATTTCTTTAACCTTATTTAGGTCGAGCTTTAATTGACTCCTGCTAATCATTAGCTTATTAGAAAGATCGTCAATTTTGATATAGGCCTTATTAAATAACAAGGTCATCAAAATATACTTTATCCTGTAGGCCTGGTTATTAAAATCTGTCTCTTCAAATGAATAATTTAGCCAATTATTTTTTAAGAAGTAGCTGAAGTCATCCTTATTAGTTATCTTGAATATATAACCCTTGCCCCTCTTTGATTCGATTTTCGCACCTTTAAGAAGGGGATTTAACTCAGAAATATCATTTTGTACAGTCTTCTTACTAACAGAGATCTCCCCTGCTATTTCGCTAGCTGTATGAAAATCATAGTCCTTGGTTAAGATATCGAAGATCTTCTTATACCTTGTTTCAATCATAATCCTTCCTCAAGTTTATAGTAATATATTCATAAAGTATCTTCAAGTTAAACAATTATCCTTAGCAAAAGAAA
>JALEUV010000123.1 GCA_022780515.1 Anaerococcus sp.
TGTTATGTGTGATGTAATAATAGGCAAAACCAAGGAAGAAGCCAAGAGGCTTGCAGATATCTATGTTAGAATGATAAAAAGAGAAGATGTAACGGACGAAGAGCTGGATCTATTGGAAGATGCTGTAGCCTTCAAGAACATTCAAAATATGCCTCAAAGGGTTAAATGTGCTCTCCTTTCTTGGAAGACACTGGATCAAACAATCTAAGATGGATAAGAAAAAATTAGAGGGCTTGGAATTTTTAACAAGCCTCCTTACAGCCACCCTCCTTTTTATCTTGGGAGGACTTCAGATATATAAGGGAAACAAATTTTCCTTCTTGATAATAGGGGCTGCAATACTAATGGCAGCCAATGCCTATGTAAAATACAAAAAATTAAAAAATTTAAACTTATAAACGGTGGTGGGAAATCATCGTTTTTTGTATAGAATATTGAAAAAATAAGGAGCGTGAGCTTTAAATATTTAAGCAAATAACTGCTGAAGTTGACGTTTTATCTTTGATATATCTTTAAGAATGATGAATTGCAAATAATATTGCGACACCTAAATCAAACTAAGTTCGTGCATAAATAAATCAAATGGAGTTTGATATTCTAGGCATTTTCTAGGTCTAGTATTAAACTCCATTAAGTTTTTAATTAATTCTTCTATTTCAATTTTAGCTAAATCAGTTTTCTTTGGGTAATATTCTCTTAATAGTCCATTAGAGTTTTCATTACTACCTCTTTGCGAAGCTTAATACGCATCGGCAAAGTAAAAGTCTATCCCTTATTTTTCAACATCTTCATAGCAAGCAAATTCTTTTCCTCTCTCAGATGTAAAGGTCTTTAATGCTTCTATTGGCAAAGAGCTGATTAATTTGTTAATTGATTTTAACATCGAAATTTTGCTTCTATCCACCATAGGCAAGGCAATATAAAATCTAGTCTTTCTTGCTAGACAAGCTTTACTTTTACCTCTGGATGACACAATTGTATCAAATTGCCAATGAGCAAAAGTATCCTTTTTTTGACTTCTTTGGGTTTTTGTTTATTGAATTACCAATGTTAAACCTACCTCTTGTTTCTTTGGCTTTTCTTGATTTCCCCTTTCTTCTTAGCTTAGAAACATCAAGCTCTATAACTCCTGAGTAAATCCAATTATATATTGTTTTAAAGCAGACAACATCTTTACATATAGTGTTTGCTATTTGTTCTGGAGAGAATTTTTATGGAGTTTTTCAGCTATGGATTTGGTGAGTTTATCATCAGCTTTTGGTTTCCTGCCCTTAAATGATGATTTTTTAATCTTATCTTTTTGGACATAGACAGCTTCATACTGATTACTACACCTTTTTAATTCTCTGGATATTGTGGAGTGATGAAATCCTAAAATTTTCGCTATTCTTCGTAAAGATACGCCCTCTTTGATTAATACCTCTATCTTATTTCTATCATTTATGGTAAGATGTTTATAACTCTTATTAACCTCTGTGAATGTTTTTGTGATTATTAACATTTTATACGAAGTTAGTATGAGTTTTCTATTTTTTTCTAGTGTCGCATTTAATTTTACAACTTATCATATATAAATATATTCATCTACAATATCATCAAAATATTTATTGTGATCTACAAGTATTACAATCATATCTTTTTTAATAGTGCTTATAATCTTTTTTAAATTTCTTATAGTTAAATAATCTAAGTTATTAGC